>JBDSKY010000054.1:0-4512 GCA_039916675.1 Bdellovibrionia bacterium | reverse complement strand
GAGCTGGGATTTTATATTGTAAGCAAAGGCGCCCCGCGAGCGCATAGAATGAGAATCCGTGGACCGTCTGTTTGGCATTATTCCGGGTTATCAGAAATGGTCCGTGGTGAGAAAATTGCGGACATGGTAGCGGCTCTTGGAAGTTTAAATGTTATTGCGGGCGAGTTAGATCGCTAGTTTAAATCTTTGGGTGAAGTTGACCTGATAGGTAAGACGCGTAAATAAAGAGGCTGTTGAGAAAATGGGTACAAAAATTCTTTCTAACAAATTTTATAGTCAGATGGAAAAGCTAGAGCCGCGATATCCGACAAAGGTAGCTCTTCTTTTGCCTGCACTTCATGCGGCTCAGGACGAGTTTGGATGGTTGCCTCCTGAAGTTATGGATGAAGTGGCCGTTTACATTGGAATTCATCCTGCGCAAGTGCGTGAGGTCGCCAGCTTCTATACAATGTACAATCTCAAGCCTGTGGGTAAATACCATCTCAGGTTCTGCACCAATGTGGCCTGTTGTCTCCGAGGCTCAGACGAATTGGTAGAGCATTGTGAGAAGAAATTTGGCATTAAGTGTGGCGAAACTACGAAAGACAGAAAATTCACTTTAATGGAAGAAGAGTGTTTAGGTTCTTGCGGCACGGCACCCGCTTTAATGATGAATGACGATTACTACGAGAATTTGGATATTCCCAAGCTCGATCAACTCTTAGAGAGGTTGGAGTAAGCCATGTCCGCACAGAGTGAAACTTTATTTATTCAGCATTTTAAACCTAGTGCGAAACCGCTCGACTACTACCTTAAAAGTATGTCGGGTTATCAGATGGCTAAAAAAGCTTTGGCCATGTCCCAAGATGACATTATAGCCGAGGTGAAAAAATCCAACCTCAGGGGCCGAGGCGGAGCCGGATTTCCTACGGGGATGAAATGGGGCTTCATTCCTAAACAAAGCAAAAAACCGAAATATCTGGTTTGCAACGCTGATGAGTCCGAGCCTGGAACGTTTAAAGATCGTGATATTATGAGGTACACACCTCATCTGTTGATCGAGGGAATGGTCATAGCGGCTCACGCAATTGGTGCCAACTCCGGCTTTATTTACATTCGTGGTGAGTATGTTGTTGAGGCGAAAATTCTTGAGAAGGCTATTGAAGAAGCCTACGCCGATCATTACTTGGGTAAAAATATTTTAGGTACCGAATTTCATTTCGACTTAACGGTGCATCGTGGCGCTGGCGCTTATATTTGTGGTGAAGAGACGGCACTTCTGAACTCCTTGGAAGGAAAACGTGGAGAGCCTCGCGTAAAACCTCCGTTTCCTGCTCAAGCAGGGGCCTTCGGGGGACCGACTATTGTAAACAATGTTGAAACTTTAGCGGCCATTCCATTTATTATGAGTCGTGGTGGTGAATGGTTCTCCAAATTAGGCAAAATTGAAAAGTCTGGCGGCACCCGGCTTTTTTGTGTATCGGGTCATGTTAAAAAGCCAGGCGTTTATGAGCTTCCTGCTGGAAGCGTCACACTTCGACAACTTATTTATGACCACTGCGGTGGGATCTTAGGCGACAAAAAGCTCAAGGCTGTAATTCCGGGTGGTTCGTCTGCTCCCGTATTAACGGCCGATGAAATTGATGTTATCGTTGATATTGAGCCTTTGATGAAAATAGGGACAATGCTAGGTTCCGCAGGGATTTTGGTGGTGAGTGAGGACTATTGTGTAGTCAAGCTGATCAAGAGAATCACCAAATTCTATGCACATGAATCCTGTGGGCAATGCACCCCATGTCGTGAAGGGTGCAAGTGGATGGAAGATATTCTTGAGCGAATTGAGCATGGCCATGGTCGTGAACAGGACTTAGGTCTGTTGCTTGAGATTGCTGATAATATCAACGGCAAGACTCTTTGTGCTTTAGGGGATGCAGCAGCGGGGCCGGTGACTAGTTTTGTGAAAAAATTTAGAGCGGATTTTGAAGCTCATATTCGAGGTGGCAAATGCCCAAATGCATAATTGACGGGCGTGAAGTAGAATTTACGCCAGGACAAAATCTCATTGAAGTAGCTAAAAAGGGTGGAGTAGCCATTCCTTTTTTCTGCTATCACCCCGGTTTGACTGTGGTGGCTCAATGCCGGATGTGTGCTGTTGAGATTGAAAAAATGCCAAAGCTTCAGACGGCCTGTTCTACTCCGGCCACTGAGGGTATGGTGGTGAAAACCAAATCCCCTCGAGTGTTGCAGGCTCAAAGTTCTACAATGGAATTCTTGTTGATTAACCATCCTTTGGATTGTCCGATTTGCGACAAATCAGGCGAGTGTGATTTGCAGGACAATTCCTTTAAACACGGAGACGCTTATTCTCGTTATACCGAAGAACGACGGACTTATCTCGACTTAGACATGGGTCCTGTGATCAAGAAAAACATGAATCGTTGTATTCATTGCACTCGTTGCATTCGATTCGGTGACGAAATCGCGGGAATTCATGAGATGGTTGCTGTAAAGCGGGGCAATAATACTGAAATTGTCACAATTGATGGCAAACAGCTGCAGACTGAATATGCAGGGAACTATGCGGATATCTGTCCTACAGGGTCGCTAACGCTAAAAGAATTTCGATTTAAAAAGAGAGTTTGGATGCTTCGCAAAACTCCAACAGTATGCGAAGGATGCTCTCGTGGCTGTAATATGGAGATTCAGCAAGACGCAAATGTGATCTACCGCTGTTTGCCGCGCGAGAATATGGCGATCAATAAATATTGGCTCTGTGACGAAGGTCGCTTCAATTTTACCTATGTGAATTCTAAAGAGCGCATCATAAGCCCAATGTTAAAAGAGAAAGAGAACCTTTCTGATGCGGATTGGGGCACTTCCATTGATTTAGCCAAGAAAGCACTCGAAGGTAAAAAAGTGGCGGTTTTGGTCGGTTCCGATATGACGCAGGAAGAAGCCGCTTTGCTTCTTCAATTCTTGCCAAAACATTTACCAAACTCTGAAGTCTTTCATTTTGGAACTCCTGGTGTTCTTTCGACAAAAGACGATGGTCATGCCGATAAAATTTTGAAAATGAAAAGCAAAACCGCGAATTTAAATGGCTTAGAAAAGTTAGGAATACAAGGGTATTCAAAACTGCCCACAGGGACAAATGCCGTCTTTGTCATACGTGGTGGACGGGCAGTACTTCCTGACTTAGGTAAAGTGACGACTGTTGGATATGGCGTCTTTATGAAGCCTCAAATCGACCGTTTTGCGGCCATTTTGCCTGGTGTTTCCTTTGCGGAGAAAGACGGTACAATCGTTAATTTCGAAGGACGAGAGCAGAAAATCAGGCGGTCTATTGTTCCGCCAGGAAAATGTAAGAGTCTTTCAGAAGTCCTTATGATGTGGGCGAATCGAAAAGTCGCATCTGGAGCGGCCTAAGTTATGGATACCTTTGAGTGGACAGTACTAGCTGCGAAATCTGCCTTTTTGCTTGTCATTCTTCTTCAAGTAGTGCCGATTATGGCATGGGTTGAAAGAAGAGGCTCTGCCTTGATGCAGAATCGTTTAGGTCCTAATCGCGTAGGCCCTTTTGGAATAATTCAATCACTAGCGGATGCCGTAAAATTTATTTTCAAGGAAGACCCCGTTCCCGCGCATGTTGAGCCGTTTTTTTATGTCATTGCTCCGTTAGTCTCCGTAGTGCCTGCCTTTATGACATTTGGTGTAATACCTTTTGCAAGTTCGATAATGATCGACGGACGATTGGTGAGCTTTCAAGTGGCAGATCTTAACGTAGGTTTGCTGTACGTGTTTGCAATCGCATCACTCGGCGTCTATGGCATTATCATGGCCGGCTGGGCTTCAAATAATAAATATACGGTATTGGGAAGTCTTCGTAGTTCCTCTCAAATGATTAGTTATGAACTTTCCATGGGATTGTCTGTAATTGGAATTATCATGGTATTTTCCAGCCTCAAGCTGGGCGATATCGCCAGACAGCAGGGAGAACTGCTTACTCATTTGGGTCCCCTTGCGTTGCCAGAGTTTCTTCAGATCCCTAAATGGGGAATTTTTATTCAACCCTTGGGTTTCCTAGTATTTTTGGTAGCAGTTTTTGCCGAAACTAATCGACTTCCCTTCGACTTACCTGAAGGAGAATCAGAAATCGTTGCGGGATACCATCTAGAATATGGATCTATGAAGTTCGCAATGTTCATGATGGCAGAATATTTGAACATGTTTACCGCGTCGGGGCTTTTGGCAACTCTCTACTTCGGTGGTTGGCAACTATTGCCCGGTATGGGCTTGGCATTACACGGAATTCAAAATGTCGTAGGTCCCGGAATGACATCGGAGTGGATTCGGGTGGCTTTTGAATTTACCTCGTTTTTTCTAAAAGTAGGTTTTTTCATGTGGTTCTTTGTGTGGGTGCGATGGACTTTGCCGCGCTTCCGCTATGATCAGTTGATGAATTTGGGTTGGAAGGTGATGCTCCCTCTTTCATTGATCAATATCATGGCGACAGGGGTCTTTATCTATTATGGG
>JBDSKY010000053.1:0-5695 GCA_039916675.1 Bdellovibrionia bacterium | reverse complement strand
AAGCTTCCAATGAACCTTTCAGGATTAAATAGTGCAGTTTTAGCTCTTGCCTTGGTATTCAGCAGTAGTCAGGGCAGCGCTATGGAATTCCCCGCGGATTGTGGCGATGGGGGTATGCGCGACACCTATTTGAATTTTGATAGCTGTGGAGGTTGGGGCGATGCTGGAGGATTTGGCGGGGGCGACAATTCGTCAGGTTTTGGTGGAGGTACTGGCGGCTATGAGGGCCCGGTAGGAATAGATAGTGGTACCGGCGAATCAGTGTTTTCTGGCCACAATTGGTATACCGACCCCAAAGCACCGCCACAGGGTCCTCCATATCTTTACAAATATCTGATATTAACGAAGCCTCGGACTGAAATTGAGCAAGTAAAGTACTATGCATTAAATCGAATATATCCAAACGATAGACTCGATAAGGAGCGCAGCAAAGCCTACAATGAATATAACGCCTGGGTTATTGTGGAACGGAAAAGGGTAAAGGCCGAAGAGGACGCCAATGTTTATAAGGCCGAGAATGATAAGCGGATAACTGATAATATTGAGTTGTCAAAAAGGCAAGCTGAAGAAAGTAGGTTGGCCAACGAGAAGCTAGAAGCTGAAATGGCGCCACAACGATTGCAGCGCGCGCAAGATGACCAACGGCGCTGGGACAATTGGCTCAATGAGCTTGCAGAAAAGGAAACGTCTCGCCTTGCTCAACAAGAAATTGATATTGCGCGTTTCGCCGAAATAGATAGGCAGCGAGTAGCCGGATGGACAATTCAGCAGGAAGAAAGACTCGCAAAAGAGAAAGACCTTCATGACCAAAAGGAAGCAGCTAACGCGGTCGCTTTTAAGTCGCGGTATGCCGAAGAAAAGCCACTCAGCGGAATCAATACTTCTGAATCACTAGGTAAAACTGTCGTGGCAGGATTGTGCTTCACTGGTGAAACACTTATTAACGTTACTTCTTACAAATCAGCGGCCATATCCTCTATCAAGAAAGGCGACGTTGTTGAATCTTGTAATTTTGAGTCAGATTTCGCCTGCGAGCCTCAAACTGTAACCAATATTATTAAAAACACGACAAATCATTTACTAAATATTAAGGTGAGCGGGCGCATTCTTAGAGTGACAGATAACCATCCATTTTATGTTATCGCTGTGGGCGCCTGGGTAGAAGCTAGATTCTTGAAGGTGGGAGATTCGTTAAGAACGCTTTCCGGCGATGGTATTGTTATCGACAATATCGGCCATGAATTTGGAAACTTCGACGTCTACAACCTTGAAGTCGAGACGAATCACAATTATTTTGCTGAAGGCATCCTTGCTCATAATTGTACTCTGGGCGGGGTTGCTGCCGAAACCGTTGGCATGGCTAGTTTGACTACTTTGATAGCTGGCGCCGTAGTTACAGAGTACATGGTAAGCAAGGTCAAAGATTTTACCGCTAGAGTTCGAGAGAGAGACACCCCGAATGTGGTAAAAAATGAATCGACTAAAAATCCCACAACTGACGGCGAAGGCCAAACGGCGGAGCAGTTCGAAGAGACGCTACCTGGCCTCCCTCCAGGGGAACGCGTAGCAAAAGTTAGAGAGAAAGCTTCCAATGTAGCTAATGAACAAAAATGGACTAGGAATAATAAACTAAGTACTATGAACGATAGACCAGTGTATACCGATAAAAATGGGGACCATTACTCTGTGGATACTCAGCATGGGAGACTTGAGAAATTTGATAGAAGGGGCCGACACCAAGGGGAGTTGGATATGAACTTAAAGCCTAGAAAACCGGCAGATAATAGCGGCAGGCACGATATTGAGGTTTAAATTATGAAGAAATGGAATAATCTTTTAGAATCTAAAGAACAGTCAATTAGTCGTGGAGCAGTCCTGCGTACTAAGGCTAAATATCCCTATGAAAATGAAGTAGATTTCATGCTTGTCGAATCATCTAAATCGCCATCTGGTTTTGCATTAATGGTAGCTACGGGCTATAAAGCAGGGCTAATTCTGCAATTATTACCCTTGGACGCAGTAGTACAAAGAGCGACTTCTCCCGTAATTTCACTCCAATGGCTTAAGGATAATTGGGTGAAGTGGATTTATGAGGTAGGCCCAGAGGAGGTTTATTACAATGAGGGTTATTCGATAGAGCCAGACTGGAATACAAAAATAGAGCCGAAATTACTTCGCAATTAGAGCGCGGACTTCTACTTAGCTCCTTTTATCCTCGATACTGATAAATCGGTAAGGGCCATTGCCTAAGGATAGGAAATACAAATAGGGGTTCTGAGCTTCTCCCAAGTCCCCCAAGGGGGTTGGCCGGGGCCGCTAACAGAGGGATTCAGACTGAGGATAGGCGAAGTAGGGTGAAACCCTTCGGATTTAGTCGGAATGGTAAACCTCATCCTGATTTTGAAAAATCAATTACAGTGACGCCCCCATTTTAACTACTTGGATCCGACTTTCCCTTCTCCAAACTTAGGTTTTTTTGCTTTGCACGCCGCGACAATTGCAGCGTCGACCGAAGGCAGCGGTAACTTTCCACTGGGAACAGTCGTCACTCCCTGCATGATCGGATTAATGCAGTCACGAAAAAGTCCGTCTCCGTTTTTCCAGTCCCCTTTTTTAAATCCTGCCTTCGTGCAGGCTTCTCTAATTTCCTTACACGGGCCATGTTTTTTTTCACCTTCGGCAAAAGCTGATGCACTCAAAATTAACGAAACTCCGAAAACGAGAAAGATTTTTTTCATATTTGTCCCTATTGATTTATCCACAATTAGCCAAAATTCTACCCTCCGAAGGAATCTCTGTCAAACACGATACCTGATCTAAGAACTCCGACCGTTAATGGAAAAAAAGTCCGTTTAACCCGAAATGATTTTATAGCGATGGGTGAAACACTCAAAATTCAGACTTGGGATTTAATGTTGAAAAACTATAAATAAGATGAGCTAAGAAGTTCAATACTATGCACCTTTATTAAAGCGAATCTGAGTTGGTGTTAATTTTTCGGTCTTACGTTTCAAAGACGAGAAAAACAGCGGCTCAAAGAAAAATTTGAACCAAGCCAGTTAGATTGCATTCAAGGGGGACGCTCCAACCCTAATCAAGGAGATCAATAAATTCAAAAATCGGTTCGAGGTTAAAAATACACTCCTTGTTTTTGATCGAGGATTCTTGTCTCATGACAACCTTGAAGCAGTTGAGGAGGCGGGCTATCATTTTCTAACTGGACTCAAGGCACCTCAAATCGAATCAATTCTACTTTCTGCCGTAAGGGCCTGGATCGGAACTCTTGTAACTACTCACCTTTGTTAAAATGGGCTACCTGATGCCAAATTTCTGGGAGGCTAGTTCTATGAAATCTAAGCCTTTTTTTGAGGCTGTTCGGATAACGCTCATCAGTATGGCTTGGTCTTCAGCTCCCTGTTCGGAACGATTGCAGTAACTGGTTTTTCGCATTAAAACTGTGGGGCGAATTTCAAGTTCTCCAGGATTATTTTGCGGAGCGAGCCCCAAAGGGATCGAAGTGTAGAGTTCATTTCGGAATCTATACATTCTGCGTGCAAGAACTCTTAAACGGGGATGTTGATATTCATTTAAGGCAAATAAAGAAAACCCTGTGGTTGAGGCTTTTAAATTTTTGAGATCATTGCTGATGTCCTCTCCTAAAATGACCTTGCGGTCTTTGAGGATAATGGCCTGTTCATAAAACTGCTTCACTTGTTTCTTAAAACCAGAAATTTCAGAATTGTCGGGTTCACGCTCCGTTAATTTTTTACAGTCCCTCAGGAGGTGTACCCAGCATTTCTGCTTGATACTTTTGATCTCATTATAGGCTCCATAAAAGTCAGAGAAAAGAACACCATCAAATTTTTCACCGAGCACTTCCTTAACCACTTTACGGCTCCGAGTAGGTCGAATCGTATAATATGAAATAGAATCATTCGAGAAACTCCAGAGCCATCGCTTCTCGCCGCTTTGCCTCCATCCTGTTTCGTCTGCATGCAAAAAAGGTTCGCGTTTTAGATTATTTTTTAGCTGATCATAAGTTGGCTTATATCTTTTGGCCATTCGAGAAAGAATTTCTGATAGCTCTCCAGTGCTTATTTTCAGCTTATATTGCTCAAAAAGTAGCTTTTTAATTTTCCCAAGTGTCAAACCCAGCGAATATTTCCAATATGCCACATGGGCATGTAAACGTGGTCCGTATAGTGAATACCCAACAATATTTTCTGAGAAGGAATCTGAAACTTGGTGCCTACATCTTGAACAAAAACTCCATCCAATTCTGTATTCGGTCGTAACTGCCGGTGAGACTAGAGACAAATCAATCTGCGCATGAGTATGCCAGTGAGTGGGAGAGTGAAGCTCCTCCCGACACTTGGGACACCTACTGGCAATCACATCAACTTGACGATCAATTATTGTAGGGCGCCGTCGAGGGTGCGGTAAGTGTCCTTTCTTGGGTCCCAGTGGCTTTGCCTTAGCTTTTCTTTCGTCCGAAATATTGGCCTTAACCCAGGGAGGCACTTTGCGGGCAATTACTAATTCCTTATTTAATTTCTCGATGTCCTGCTTCAAATCCCGAATTTGCTGGAGAGCAGACCCGAGTTCGTCCTGTTGAAGTCTCCATTTTTCTTTCCATTCTTCCAATTCCTTCTTCTTTTGAAAGAAAGCACGCTCCCACCCTTGAATTTGATGTTCTCTTAGGGACTTCATCCTCTTATTTATTCCACTTCTGTGCCAAGCTGCGTAAGCTGCTTACTAGACGCCAAGCGGGTTAGTTTAATGAATGTGAGTAGTTACTTCCACATGGACTAGACGGTTGGTTTTAAAGCGAGTTTTAGGCCGAGTTGATTGAGTAGATTCTGAATTTCGGGGGAAACATTTTGGAGAATTTTTCGAACAGGAGTGCGAGTAGATCCAGTGTGAATCTCCGTTAAGCGAATTTTTTGTAATTCTTCTTTAAATTGGGTCAAGCTCCACCCATCATTTTTGGCATCTGAATTTTCTAGATCCAGATCCATGAGACGCTCCAAGAGATACGCCAATACACAGATGGTGTAGTGCGCCCTGACATGTTCTTCTTTATATACGAACCACGGTCGGAGTTTGAGAATAGATTTCATTTCGCGAAATGCGGATTCAATTTTGTACTTTTCCCGATAGGCTAGGATCATCTGCTCCGGCGTAATTTCTGATTTTCTGGAACTGATTAAAGCAAATATTCCGTCCAAGGTGCTTTGGCTGCTCTCCATCGTAATGACTACTTGAAAGGATTTAATTTTACGATAGTAGCCCTGACTGGGATATGGATTGTTTTTGCGCCTCTGGAAGATAACGTTATCTGTAACGTATTGATGCAAAGTAAACTCGACAAAATTTTCAAGTCCATGTTTTTTGATTTCAACTTGAACGTCTTTTTCAATAGCGCTGTGAACTGCGTCTTTTTTAAAGCACGCCAGCCATTCATTATGTTTAGTGACCCAGGCACGGAAGTCCTCTATCTTTTTTTGTCGCTTAAGTACGATTGCTTTGAAGCGACCCGTGTCAAAAAGTAGTACCGTCTTGCGATGGTTGATCACTCCTAAAAAACGATGAAAACCTGTGTCACTAGTTCTTATCCAGTCCGGTTCTGTTGCGATGGAATCCTCGACATTTTCCAGTGAAAGAGACTTGATCCACGTCCTCACATCGGGAGGTA
>JBDSKY010000052.1:0-2869 GCA_039916675.1 Bdellovibrionia bacterium | reverse complement strand
AAGCTGAGGCAACTGAGCAGTCTTAACACCTGATTTTTCTTCACATGCAGTAAATAAAAGTGCGCTCGAAATACACAATACCGAGAGAGTCTTGCCAAAAAAATGCCTTAGCAAAGAAATCCGATGCACCCACATATTAAAAATGTACTATTTTAATCAACTATTTGGAAGAAGTATTTAAACACTTATAGTCAACCAATAACCTTTAAGTAAAAGAGATTTAGAAACGATGCTATTCCCATACTCCAAGTTAGGATCCTTGATTTCTATCCCAGGCAAATTAGACACACCTTGACAGACAAACAGATGAAGCCTAAAGCAGTCCGGGTTAATACTTTTCAGTAGACAACAGACTTCTAATTCGAAGCATTCGACGACCTTGGCCAAAGCCTTGCAAAAAATGAAGCTAGGGAGAGAGGTAGAACCATTATGCAAGACCAGACAACGACAAATTCAGTGGACGAAAATATCAAACGGCTGGGCAAACTTATAAAGGATATAAAAGTTGCGATGCTTACGTCTGTTGACGAAAAAGGTCGCATGCACAGTCGCCCTATGGCCACACAACAAATCGATTTCGATGGAAATTTGTGGTTTTTTACCGGAGAAAATTCACAAAAGGTGGCCGAGCTGCAACGGTTACAGCAGGTTCAGATTAGCTATGCAGAACCGAAGGATCAGCGTTATCTTTCAGTCACGGGAACAGCGGAACTAGTGCATGATCGAAAAATGGCTGAGCGCCTTTGGAATGTTTTCTATAAGGCTTGGTTTCCTGAAGGCCTGGATGACCCAAATTTGACTCTTATCAAGGTAAATGTAGAAATGGCTGAATATTGGGAGTCGCTCTCCAGTCCCGCTGTGCATTTAATCGGATTCACTAAAGCTATACTTACTGGGAAACCTTACAAAGGCGAAGGATCTGAGCACGGCAAAGTTAAACTCGCTGGTTAAGTAAGTTAAGACCGTAAGTACAAGCTATTCTGTTGCCCGGTTTGCAATACGGTCAAAAACACGGCGCCCTATTTTAAACTAAAGCTTGGGATACCTTGTAGCCCCTGTTAAAATTGCTTCATGAGCTCAAAAAGATTCAAATTTATACTCTTACTCTCAGCTTTATGGATGATTCAAATTCCCCAAATTGCTACTGCTCAATTAGCAAATTCCTATGTAAATGCTCCCGGCGGTTCTCCTCGGGTGGTAGCGCCTACTCTGCGGCCGAATTCAATTACCGTAGGGCTTCAATTTCCAACTGGTCTTGTATTCGAGTTCAGGCATAGCCCATCGCCGCGGTTCAGCTTTGCAGTTGATACAGGGGGATATTTCATGAACGATGTCCTTCTAGACTCTGGAGCACATCAAGGTGGAGTAAAAAACTCTCTAATTATCACAGCACTAGAAGGACGTGCACAATTGCATCCTTCCGAGGGTCCTTTTTATGTCGGGGCAGCGCTGGGATGGCAAAGATTGTGGGTGTCGGGTTTAAATGGCGATCCCGGTGCTTCAGGATCGTTGTCTGGAATCTATACAACTCCACACGTAGGCTGGATGTGGGCCCTAGAGAACGGGTTTACCTATGGAGTAGAATTGGGTGTACAAATTCCTATTGGAAACCGAAGCGTAGGAACCGCTAGCCTAAATGCAGTCGAGACAGCTAACGCGATTCAAGGGTTAAGCGCGGTGGCAGGCATGCTTGTTCCCTATTTTAATTTTATAAAGCTTGGATATTCGTATTAAAGCGTCGAGGCTCTTAACACAATGGAGGCACAATGCCTCAGAAACTGGTGCCTTTTTTGGTAGACATAAACTGCAAGGTACCACAAATCTACTTTAATTACTAAATGACTAAATATCACTGGTTTTTTAAAATTCTATTTCTATTTCATCTGACGGTCCTTTTCTATTCGTTCCGTGTTTTAGCCTATGATTCGTCTGTTTTGGGCTCACGCTACACATCGGCCAGGTTAGCTGGAATGGGTGGGCAACCTATCGGGCTCGAAAACGAGGGTGGCGGCAGCCTTTTCTATAATCCAGCACTAATTTCCAAATCGGGTCGTTATTGGAATGTCGAGTCGAACGCAGCTTTTTATGGGAGCGGTAGTTTCTTCAATATTAATGGTTTTGAAGCTCAAAATTATTTTCGCTTGGAATCTCAAGCAACTAATCTATTGAATAATCCAGGAATTTATTCGAACTCTGGATGGGCTTACCTCGCAGACGTATCTGTCCGAGGTCTTACTTTTGGTCTTTTAGTTCAGGAAGATTCTGCGGCCCAAGCTTATGACGAAAATTTGATCTATTATAGCACCAAATTTCAATTTATTCCCTCCATTGGTATGGGAGTCCACCTAATCAAAGATATTTTACGTCTTGGATACAGTCTCCAGTGGATCAATCAAGCATCCGGAAAAAAAGAGGTCCCAGGTAACAGCGCCAAACTTGGGTTCGCTGAAAATCTAATGCAAGGTTCAGGATTTTCTCACACTCTCGGACTGGAATTTTCAAGTACGTGGCGTTTTATTTCAAAATTTAATGTGGTCGCAAGAAATATTTTTGGATTGAACTTTGGCCCCAACTGCCTTTTCCCTTTTACAAACCGACCCCAGGGAACACCTACCGGCGAGTTGATGATGATAGACGCCAATCTTGGCGGTCGATACAAAATAAAAAAGGGCGGATTTGTGCGTTACTCAGTGGGAATCAATGATGTTTTAGGAGTTTCGCAGGTTCCACTGGAAGGAAGATTAGGCGTAGGAATTGAAATGGCCCTAAGTAAACACCTTAATGTTCGAGCAGGTTGGGACTTGGGATATCCGACGTTAGGTTTTGACTTTGATTTAAATTCAGGAACCCATACTATTTCAATGGCTAT
>JBDSKY010000051.1:0-6901 GCA_039916675.1 Bdellovibrionia bacterium | reverse complement strand
TCAATTTCTTATGAATACGACCCCAGCGATGCCCTTAAAGCTCGCGAGCTGTATCTTACAGAAATAAATGGGAGCTATCAGAAAGACCCGTCCGAAGATGTGATAAGTATTCGAACTGGAATCATGGGGAATAAAGGTAGAATACATATTAATGTGGGAGCGCCCTTGAAAAAGGCCATGGACGAACACTTCGAAAGCATGGACTCCGGATCTCATGCCCCTTTGAATAAAAGAGAACAGGTAACGCTAGTTGCAAATATCCTGGATCAGCAAATTCGAAAGAATTTTAAAAATTGGCCTACTAATTACATCGCTTTTGATTTGCTTGCCGGCAACGATTCCATGAAGGAAAATTACAGCAGCGAAGAAAAATCTAAGTTTCTAAATCGAATGGAAACCCAGCTAAACTCGACCGAAATTGGACAAGAGGCACGCCCCCGACTTCGGCAAATCTTTTTAGAAAGTTATGCGAATTCAGTTCGCCACGCCGCGCCGATTTCCGAATAATCCGGGTTGGCCTCTCTACCTAACTCGTAAAATTTTGACGCGACGCGCTTTATAACGAGCAACTATTGAAATACGCCCCGATTCAGAACCCACGATAAGATTTTAAATCGATCGGAGGGATCTTATAGAAGCGTGTTTCAAGAGAATTGGAATAGCTAATCCCTGTAGATCTTAAGAAACTTCTTTTCTCCTGACCCCTTTTGAGTGTAAATTCGTCTCCTAGAACACATAAAATATTCAAAGATTTTAACGAATTATTGATTGAATGTCTGATTGAACGGTTTGATTAATGATTTGACTGAACGGTTGAGGAGAAAAAATATGATTCCGAGTAAAATTTTTAGGCAGATTTGTTTAGGTTTGACAGCATCTTTAATGGTTTTTGCTGTCGGTTGCGCTAGCGCCAAGAAAACTGAAGATTCCGCCCCAACCGCTTCTACTGCCCCTGGTGCGGATGATAACGGTACATTGGGTGATTCCGACTCAGGTAAGGCTTTAGGGTTACAAACAATAAACTTTCCCTATGACACTTACACCTTAGATGAATCAGGAAAAGCCACTTTGAAAGCCAATGCTGAGATCTTGAAAGCTCAACCCGGCCTTAAAATTCAGATCGAAGGACATTGCGATCAAAGAGGCGGAATTCAGTACAATATTGCTTTAGGTGAAAAACGTGCAAACATTGCAAAGAAATACCTACAAGAACTAGGAATTCCAGAAACTCGCATGACTGTTATTAGCTTTGGTAAGGAAAAACCAATTGATACCGGTACATCTGAAGATTCTTACGCAAAGAATCGACGAGATAACTTCGTAATCACTTCTCGTTAATTGGGTTTTTTCCAAATTCATGATGATTCTTGGAACTAAAACTAAGGGAGTAAGCTTAAATCAGGCTTACTCCCTTTTCATTTTGATCACTGTTTCTCTGCTTTCCCAGAGCTGCTCGCTCTTCACCACTCGCCCAGTCCAAGATATGTCTCAAACATCAGCTGCGCTTAGGGCTGCCAAAGAAGTTCAAGCCGACGTACTTGCCCCAGAACTCTTTCGGCAGGCTTCAGAATTCTTTTTTAAAGCTAAACGAGAATACAAATTCAAAAATTTTAACTTCGCTACAATTTATGCACAAAAGGCCCGCCGCCTGGCGGAAGAGGCTGAGTTCGAATCTCTTAGAAACGGGGGAAACCGAACCAGCGAACAGGTTCCTGACCCTCTAGCCAACTCAGCCGTACAGGCCCCAGCTCATTCGAAAGCGCCAGATGCAGCCCCCGAGAATCCATATAACCAACAGGAAACCCCTCCACTTTCGGTTCCTGCTCCTCAGGGGACTCCCGTTGAAGAGTATGAACGTCGTAAAGCACAGGAAGATGAAATTAGGAAAAGAGCGGATACCGCACCTAGCGAAAATACCCCGCCTGCGACCTCTGTGGGGACAATCCCCGGGGTACCTCACTAAAACCTGGGACTAGTTTTATACGCGGCGCCATGATAGATAAAAGGTTATAATCCATAAGAGGAGACGTGGCTAAGTCGCTGCCTCTATACGAGTCAAATTAAGCGAGAAAATGAGCAAAGCCACAAAAGGCAAATCATGAAAAATTCGAGCAAAACCGTTCTTATTCTTTTAACTTTAGCTACGACTGCACTTACCGGGTGCCTTAAAACGCGAGCCCAGCTTCGAGAAGACGCATCTGAAGAAAGAGTACCTGCGGCCTATAAAGCAGTTCCGGCTCAACCTGCCCAAGAAATCCCCAGCCAATATGCAGTAGACGAAATCAAAGTAACCCTTACCCAGCTCGAAGGCCGTATTCAAGACCTGGAGAAAGCTCACCAAGAGTCCAAAGGGAACTCCTCCGCTAAAAAACTGGAAACCCGAGTTCAGCAATTAGAGGTATCCCTAGCCGCTCTTGCCCAATCCCACACTTCCGTCGAACAGGGCCAGGCAGCACTAGCGGCGGCCTTGAAAGAGCTCCAAGATAATCCCGCTCTTTCCAACCCAGACGAGATCTTTAAGAAAGCCAAAGCGCAATTCGATGGTGGCGATTACACCGCGGCAACAGAAAGCTTCGCAGCCTATCTCAAAATTCCCCGAGCGAAAAAAATAGAAGACGCGACATACATGCGCGCAAGCAGCTTTTTCAAGCTAAAACAATATAAAAATGCCATTGTAGATTTTTCGAAATTTCCGGAAAAATTTTCAAAGTCACCTAGAACTCCAGAGGCGATGTACAAAATCGGACTTTCCTTTGATGCTTTAGATATGAAAGAGGATGCTCGAGGTTTTTATCAGGAAATCGTCGAGAAATACCCTAAATCTCCTGAAGCCAAGAAAGCTAAAAAGAAAGCAAAATGATTTTAGGAATTGAAACCTCGTGCGACGAGTGCAGCGCTGCAGTCGTGGAATTTGAACCGAATCAAGCTGTAAATGTTTTAAGTGTTGCCACTTTCTCACAAATCGAAATCCACCAGCCTTACGGCGGAGTAGTTCCTGAGATCGCTTCACGAAACCATCTTGAGACAGTCAATCAAATGATAGACCGTGCTTTGAGCGAAGCCAATGTAGCTGCTGAGGATCTGGAAGCCATAGCAGTAACTAATCGTCCCGGCTTAGTGGGTGCACTCCTCGTAGGAGTGAGTGCGGCCAAAGCCATGGCGTATGCTTTAAACAAGCCCTTAATTCCGGTTCATCACTTAGAAGGACACGCGGCTAGCCTGTTTTTATCCGATCAACCTGGAAGTCGAGAAGAAGTAAATTTCCCACTCCTCTTGGCAATAGTATCTGGTGGACACACGAATTTATATAAAGTGGACTCCCCCCCAGAAAGTTGGCCAGTCAATTTCTTGCAAGAATCACTTGTCGGGCGCTCGAGGGACGATGCCGCCGGAGAAGCTTTTGATAAAATTGCAAAGACCTTAGGTTTCCCGTACCCGGGAGGCATCTGGATTGATCGCGCCGCTCAAAAAGGAAACCCAAAAGCCTTTCCACTCCCTCGCGCGCTCCCTCAGAAAGCCACATTAGATTTTTCCTTCAGTGGTTTAAAAACAGCAGTTTCACTCTTAGTAGAACGTTTAAAAAAAGAGGGAACCCTTGAGGAATCAATTTCCGATGTTTGTGCATCTGCTCAAGAAGCTATTGTAGATGCCTTGATGACCAAGATATTTCTTGGCATCAAGGAGTTTCGTTGCAAGTCCTTAGCTATCGTAGGCGGAGTTGCCGCCAATAGCCGCCTCAGGTCTCGTTTAGAAACCGAGTGGAAAAGCGCAGGTCTTTCCCAACCTCCAATTTTTCCCAACTTAAAATATTGTACTGACAACGCTGCCATGATCGCAGCTGCAGGAGCATTTCGCTGGAGCCAGGGCAACTTCTTAAGACCCCATGAATTCTTGACTCTCAATGCGATTGCAAACCCGGGAGCGTCGGAAATATCTCGAACCGGAAGTTCCGCACGGAAAATATCTTCACAAAAACTGCCCCTAGAAAAAGCCTGAAAAAAGAGAGCTGAGAAGGAAAAATACAAAAAATGCCCGCACAAGGAAAACGCCGAGCCCTCGGCCAACACTTTCTTAAGGACCAAGCGCTCGCCAATGCTATCGCCGAACGAGGCGTAAAAGAAGCCCTAGAATCCGGCTGTAAAAGCCTCCTCGAAATTGGTCCGGGCAGGGGCGCGATTACACTTCCTCTTTTTGAAGAGTTAAAAAAGAACCCGTCGATCCGAACTTTTCAATTAGTAGAGAAAGACGACTACCTTGCCCAAAAATGGAAGGAGCAGGACACCGGCCATCCATTTTCGGTTATAGCAGGCGATTTTCTCGAAATCCCTGAAGCTGAATGGCTGGGCCAAAATGATCTTCCCCTTGCGGTAGTCTCTAACCTTCCCTACTCCTCGGGAACAGCAATTTTGGACCGCCTGGCACGTCATCCTGAATCCATCCCCGTTATGGTCTTGATGTTCCAAGCCGAAGTCGCCAAGCGCTTGAGAGCTGAGCCCAGTACAAAAGAGAGAGGAAGTCTTTCTATCTGGATCCAAAATCTATGGGATGTGGAGAAATTTCTGGCCGTTCCCCCTCAAGCATTCGCTCCACCTCCAGAAGTAAACTCAGAAGTGGTCATCCTTAAACGGAGAGCCGAACCCCGAATTCCGAATACGACGGGCCCCGAAGACGAGAAAATATGGGAATCATTTCTTAAAACCTGCTTTGCTCACCGCCGGAAAATGCTCCGCTCCTCCCTTCCTTGGCGAAACGCCTTGGAGCTGTCCGGTGTAGATGGTACAAAGCGGGCTGAAGCGCTTCAGTGGCTGGAATGGGAACAGCTGTTCCGAGCAGTGAAGCAATCACCCAATTGAAAAATTGAAGGGATTTATGAAATTTAAGTTTCGCCATTTTGACACTGTTAGTGCCATTGCATGCCTCGCTCTTCTATCTGCATCCTCCCCAGCATCCGCTAATATAGGGGAAACTTTTGGCTTCGGTTCTAGAACGATGTCATTGGGTGGCGCTGGAGTCGCGGGTGGCACTGAATCCTATTCTGCCTACCACAACCCGGCAGCGCTAGGGATTGGACTCGGGCCAAACAAACGCCTCCTCTTTAGCTACGGCATAGTCTCAATGACCCCAAGTTTTCTTCCGATCAATAATGTTGTGATCTCTAATAGTTTTATTGCGGATGACCAAGTAGGAAGCCCGAAGTCGGGGAATGTAGACACGGCCAATTATCGTGCAACTCTAGGACAAGAAATCGGAGTTTCCTATCAGATCCTTCCTGAAACCTACAAACTTACTCTTGGAATAGCGACGTTCTTACCCTTGAGCCAGTTGGCCTATATGGACACTGGAGAAACCTACCGTCCCGAATACGTTCTTTACCGAGCCAGAACCCAACGCCCTCAAGTTGATTTAGGATTAGGCGCAGATCTGGGCAATGGCTTCAATGTAGGAATGGGGCTGCATTTCGCGTTTTCTCTCACGGCTGATGCAACAGTATTTATCAATACAAAGACTAATTCTGCCTCTTCGATGAAATTTGGCTCAAGCGTGAAACCGAAAGTATCACCTTATTTGGGCTTTCTGTATTCACCCCCCGAATCCACAACCTATTCGATTGGTGCAGTTATAAGATTTCCCGCTGCTTCTGATGCGACAATGATTCTAAAATCAGGAGCCCAAGTTCTAGGCTCGTTTGGAGCGGTGGACTTTAATTTTGCTGCGACTTCCGCAATTTATTATGACCCTTGGACTCTTGAACTCGGAGGAACCTGGGAACATCTAGGTTTCGCTCGTGCCTATGCCCAGGTCGACTACCAGATTTGGAATCAGTTTCAGCCTCCTGCCCTCTTAGTGAAACAAAGTGATATTCCTTCTACTCCAATGAGTCCTGGGTCGGTTCCAGCTTTACCTTATGTAAATATTGTCATCCCAAGAATCGGGGAAGAAATTACCCTAAACGATATTACTACTGTCCGTCTTGGTTACGCTTATCGCCCCAGCTTTTTAGCCGATGTCTCAAATGGGCCAGGGAATTACCTGGATCCGCCTAAACACATGATGAACTTAGGGCTAGGCCTAAATTACAAGCATTTTTTAGGTTTTGACACGCCGACTCGGCTCGACTTCAACCTTTCGTACCATGCGCTGGTGACTCAACATATTACCAAAACTGCGGGCAATGAAGTGGGAGATCTAACAGATAAAAAAATTGGATCACCAGGATATGATGCTGGTGGAAATGTATTAGGCGGAGGAGTAACTCTCTCCTTGGCATTCTAGGGCATTTTTTCCACGGGGTTAAAACAAAGCGAAATGAAACGTATCCAGTTTATTAGAAGTCACTTTTTCGCAGGCTTAATGGTTTTGACCCCGCTTGCTGTTATTGGCTGGATTTTGATGAGTGCCTTGTCCATCCTGTGGGGATGTTACAAACTCTTCCCTGATAGCTGGCAACCCGACGGTTTAATCGCTGATCAATTAGTTTCTCCTTTCGTCGCCACACTCATCAGCATTGCTATTAGTATTAGTTTGGCGTTTGTATTGACAATAGGAGTCGCGCTTCTTGGCTGGGCTTCTAAACAATTTATCGGCAAGAAAGCTCTCGAATTTCTTGGCGTGGTCATTCAGAAAATTCCTGTTATCCGCAGCGTTTATTCATCTTTGGATCAACTCCTCAGAACTTTGGCCGTAGGCGGGGGGCAGCAATTTAGCCGAGTTGTCTACATTGAGTACCCACGCAAGGGAATTTGGGCCTTGGCATTTGTAACCGGGCCGGCCCAAGGGCCAGCCGTTCCTTCCCGTCATCTGAATGTTTATGTGCCGACGACTCCGAACCCGACCTCTGGCTTTCACCTTATTATTCCTGAAGCCGATGTGAGAGAAAGTCACCTAAAAGTGGAGGATGCCT
>JBDSKY010000050.1:0-6503 GCA_039916675.1 Bdellovibrionia bacterium | reverse complement strand
ATCATGAGTTTCTAATACGCCGCGCAACGAAAATCAATATAAAAATTAAGCTGTTAACAGTTCGCTGCGCTTAAGTTTGACCAAGAATAAATGGTTGTGAAATTTGGATTGGCGCCTTCCCTTGGCCTGCTTAAAAATCGAAATGCGAAACTTTTATTTAGTCTCGAACCAATTATAAGTCAGGCCATGGTAAAAAAAACAACGCCTACACTTCACAATTTACCAAACTAAGGCGCTGAATCTAGAGTAGGTGTATGATGCTCAGGCAGGCGCCTTGTCAGTAAGCGTAATGAACAATCTAAATGCTAGTTGGGATAAAACTTACTTTTACCCAACGCCACATTGTAACTACTACTGAGAGGGCCTGTTCTGGAGCTAATCGATTGTTGCGGACTCTATGTAACCGCGTATAGCCGAGGGCATTAAGGTAATCAGGACATTTGCTCGGTTCGTCTCTTGAACATATTAATAATATCAAGCTCTTATGTTAAGTTAAATCGGCCAAAACTATAAAAGACACTTCCAGTTGACGTTAATCCTAGATTAACTTATACTATAATACGTATATGAGGCACCTACTAAAAGATGTGTTTTCAATAATTGATGCTCGTAGGGTAAATAGCGTAAACTATTCTGCTCATCGTAAATCAATCGTTGCGGTAATGGATGTGTTTAAAAATAGTCAAACGCCACTTAATGCTGCCGAGGCCAGGGTTTTTATTTTGAAAGGTGTTAGAGCGCTAAACGTTAATAACTTTGTTCGAACTCTTTATTTGTTCGGCGACCCTACTTATGTCGTCGATGAGTACGGCGCAATATTTGATAGTAAGCCTTGGTATATAAAAATTAGAATTGATGATGATAGTGACTTAGAGATAATTTCATTCCATCCGCCCGAAAAGGTTTTGAAAACTGCTTCGGGTCTTTTGATTCCAAAAGGAGAGTAATTTATGATTAAACGATGTGGAAATTGTGGCTCAAGTAAAATAGCGACTAAGAACCAAAAAGGAAAATCGTTTCCTTGGCGTGACTACGAAGCGGTTCGCTTGGACGCTAGTTTGAATTTAATTGAGTGTTCAGAGTGCGGTGAGCTGATTCTAAAAGACAGCGATATAGGAAATTTAGACGAGGCTGTAGAACAGTCAATTCGCAAGCAAGTCGCGCAAATGGTCGATAAGATAATAATGAGAGAAGACTGCTCGCAGGTCGAGCTGGCGAGCCATCTAGGTGTGAGTAAGGAATATCTGACCGAAATTAAAAGCGGTAGAAAGATTCCGAAATTTCAGCTTTATAACTTTCTAAAAACGATTGCTATTGAAGGTAAGGCTTATAAGGCGTCAGACCCTAAGCTTTTAATTGCTTAGTACGAGCCTTGGGCTTCAATGACCTCAATTGAATAGGTCCTCCCGCCCACCTAAGCCAACTTTTTATATTCAGTAAAACTCACTGAGTCTCGTTCCTCATAGTCCTTAAATAGGGGACGTCGAATTTTCCCGCCATTTTCCAAAAAATCTAGTATCGCTTTCTGCTCAGGATAGGCCCCGGGCAAACTTTAAAAAAACACAGCATGACCAGCATGGAATTCATGCCGGCTGGAAAGGTAAGTTATTGTTATTATAAGATTTTATACGACAAATGGTGCCCGGGACTGGACTCGAACCAGCATGCTTTTGGCGCTCGCCCCTGAAACGAGTGTGTCTACCAATTCCACCACCCGGGCAAATCAAAATCAGGTGGAGCGCTCAATTACCGAGCGAAAAACTTTTATACAACCTTTTAGTTCCACTGTCTAGCTCGAGCATTAGGCCGGTTTTAGAGCAAGTTTTAGGCGGAAGCAGTGGGGGAGCTGCAAAGCTCTTGATTTCTATACTAAATGCATCAGGTAATTTTAATGGCGATTAAACATCTGTTTCAGGACGCCGATCAAAGCGGTAACCTGTCCCATGGATTGCAACGATGAGAGAGCAGCTCTTGGCTAATTTTTTTCGAAGATTGCTAATGTGAACATCAATGGTTCGATCTACCACATAGGTCTGACTTCCCCAAATGGCGTTAATTAATTGATCTCGTGTAAATATCTGGTCAGAATGCTTGGCTAAATGAAACAGCAATTTGAACTCCAGTGGAGTCAATCCAAGTTCTGTTTCCTTTTGACTATTAAGAAGTGTGACTCTTTGCAAAGCCACAAAGAATCTAAGATCGTATTTTTCAAATACTTCATCCCGATTCCTTTCTCCATTTAGATCCCTTAAGTGAGCTTCCACCCGTGCACGCAGCTCAACAGGAGAAAATGGCTTAGTCATATAGTCCGATGCACCCAAGGATAGTCCCATAACTTTATCTACGACTTCAGATTTACCTGAAAGGAAAATAATGGGTGTATCTCGAAGACTGCCACTGTTTTTTAGGGTCGCACAAAATTTGAAACCGTCTTCATCCGGCAAAGTTACGTCAAGTAAAATCATGTCAAAGTGGGATAACTTCAGGGCTTCGCGAGCTTCTGCAGCGGTTAAGGCTGATGTAACGATAAAATCTCTGCCCAATGCTGTTCGAACCAAGAATTGCACGTCTGCGGCATCGTCTACAACGAGGATACGGTTCATTTCTTAAATTCATCTACCTTAATGGGACGCATTGTTATACCTTTAATAATAACAGAAGGGCCTTGGGAGTGCTACCCCCAATAAGCTAGGACAAGGATCATATATGGCAAAGGACGAAAAACAACCCGCTGTAAGCATCGATTATTCGATTATTGAAGAACTCAAAAGCTTGGATGACGAAAGTGATCCAAGCACTGGGCTCGCTAAATTGATCGATTTATTCATGCAGGAAACGGACAAACGGATTGCGCTATTAGAGAGCCAAATCCCCCTTAAGGACCCCAAGCGACTCTCAGAAGTGGCGCATTCCCTTAAATCGGGCTCTGCCTCCATGGGCATAAGCTATATGGCCCATATTGCAGGTGAAATTGAACAATTAACTAAATTAAGCAATTTCAATACCTTAGACCAACTTTTTAGCCAGCTTAAATCGGAATACAGTAAGGTAAAACTGGAACTGTTAAGTATTAAGAATACTTAATATCTTTTTTAAGTTTAAAATACCTGATTAATATAGACTTATATTTAGAAAGGCTGAGTCCTGTTAAAACAGGGCTCAGAAATCGGCTGAATATGGGTCTGAAAACTGCCATTCAAAATCATCCTAAGGTACTCGTTGTCGAAGACGACCTTTGCATGAAAAGGATTTTGACTCTACTCTTGCATAACATCAATCCTGAAATCGAAATCAAATGGATGCCTTCGGCCGACGAAGCTTGGGCAGAGTTACAGACGAATAGCATTGTCATGCCGTCTCCTTATAACTTATTCATTTCAGACATCTCTACGCCAGGCATTAAATCAGGACTTGATTTTTGGAAGACCTGCCAGACAAGATATCCCCATGTTCCGTTCTTATTCACCTCGGGAATGCCTGTAGAAACTTTTTTTGAAACCTTCGGTAATTCGATAGTTTGCCCACCATTTTTATCGAAACCATTCGCAGTGGGCGAGTGTAGGCAAATCATGAAGATTCTCCTTGAAACCGGCAATACGAAGCCAAATGAGGGAGCACTTAGAGCTGCGAAATTAAGTGCTGCTCAGCGGGAATCCGCAGAAAGGACTAACAAATGCAAGTAGAAAAAAGAATTTTAGTTGTTGAAGACGATCTTTGTGTAGGGCGAATTATTTTTCACATGATTCGGAGTGTGACCCCTAACGCGAAAATTGACTGGTTTCTCTCCGCAGAGGAAGCACTCAGTAAAATTAACGACCTGGAAAGTCTTCAGGGAATTTCCTACGATTTCATCATTGCAGACATTACGTTGGCAGGTCGAACTACGGGCCTAGACTTATGGAGCACCTGCAAAAGAAGGAACCTGGTAACTCAATTCCTCTTTATTTCAGGAATGCCTAAGGAAACTTTTCTGAAATCTATCGCTGGAACTGAAGGTGACAATGCCGTACCTCCTCAATATCTTCAAAAGCCACTTTCGATCACAGAAGGTAAGGAAATCATCGCCAATGCAATCAACTAGTGGCCCAGACTGTTTTGGAATTTTGGTAAACCATAGATGGTAGGATGGAACAATGAAGTTTATTAAATCTTTATCTAACCTTTTTAATTCCGATCCAACTTTTGTAGGGGTTGTGGGGCCAACCCTTATAAAAGAATTGGCCTCACCTCGTCCAAAACCTGAAACTATTTTAAATGTTTTAGTGGCCGAAGATAACCTGGCTGATCAATATACCATCGTAGCGCAACTTAAAAAATTAGGCTTTGAAGCTAGTCCAGTTGTAAATGGGCAAGAGGCCATCGATGCATTGAGCTGTTTTGCCTATGATCTTATATTGATGGATTGCCAAATGCCTAAGTTAAATGGCTACCAAACTATTGCGGCAATTCGCAGAGGCGAAGCAGGCATTTGGGGAAGCAAAACTCCTGTCATTGCAATTACAGGAACCAAAGAGAATTTTAAAAAGTGTGTGGTAGCTGGAATGGACGACTGCCTCCTCAAACCGCTGGAAATTTCTCAGTTAGAGGGCTGCATTCGAAGATTTCTGCAAAATAAGGCCGACCCTAACTTCTTACCCGAGAATGTGCCCGGCTCCCGCGATAAATACGCAGGAGTATCACCCGAGATTTCTAGGATTGATGCTACTGCTTTGGCTAAGCTCCAAATGTTACAAATCCCTGGAGAAAACGACGTGTTATCGGAGTTAGTTGAAATCTTTGTAAAAACTACTCCTCAATACCTCGCTGGGATGAAAAACGCACTTGATCATCAAGATCTCAGCCTTCTCTCCCAAGGAGCCCACGCAGTTAAGTCCTCCAGTGGAAGCCTTGGGGCCAATTGGGTACGAGAAATCGCACTTAGACTAGAAATGATTGGTGGATCAGATTCGATAGAAGAAGCGACACGGCTAATGGAAAGATTAGAAATCGAATTTGAATACGCCAAGATCGAACTCAAGAATCTTGTAAAGAAAAATTCCGAATCCCCAATTAGCAAATAATTTATGCGACTCGATCTATGTCAAAATCGGAGAACTTTTGATCTACTTTTCTTTGAGTAAGTGCTAATGCGATCAGGCTGGAACCATAGAACACTAGATCTACCCCGAAAAAAAGACCTGGTATAATTAGGGAATTCACTGGAAGTCCTACAATAAGGTACAGGCCGAGCAAAAAGGATAGGGCCGAACTGGCTATCAGCCAGCCTCTTCCCCTAAAACTGCCCAATTCTCGGAGCAATAACCCTCTCCCTACCGCACTTGCCAAAAAATAAAATGCTACTGTCAAAGTAATTGCCATCGCCCCTACTAAGAGATTTCGAAATATCACTACGCCGGCAACTATAGAAAACGCCGCCAGAAGTAAACGGCTGAATCGACCTTGATCTTTCGTGCTGGTGGCAAGATGCACGATTTGGGCTATTCCACTGACAATAAAAGCAATGCCTAGCAGCCAGGAAATACTTAGGGTAGTCACTACTGGGAGGCTTATCGAGAGAATCCCAACGATTATCAGAAATATTCCAACAGCTATCGACCATCCTGGCTTTAGATCTATGTATCTATTTAACATGTCGGATTAAAGATGCATATTTGGTTCCAAGTTTTTAATTACTTTTCAAGCTCCTTGCTAATATTGAGTCGCCTTACTACTAAATCTAGGCAATTTAGAATCTAACTTGCGAATTCTACATTGAAAAACACTAGCTAGTGATCAATGTTTGTTGAATAACAAATAATATCATGCTATCAACATTCCAATTGTTGCCAAATTTAAAATTAATTAATAATTAAAGTAAATCATTTGCACGAATACGAAAAATTAAGTATGAATTTTAATAATTCCTTGAAAATGACCTATTCCATCGCCTTCCTTGTTCTAAGCCTTTCTATAAGCAAGTCAGAGGCAACCACTCCCTATAGTCTTGAAGGCTTTGGTTTGGCTGCCGCTGCGAGACTTCCAGATAATGAAGTAGGCAATATTCCACACTATCTCTCCGAAAAGAGAGCGCTCTTAATTCGAGCCAGTGCGATCAATACTGGTTCATCTCCCACCTCTCTTGGATCGTTTGACCCCTCCGAGCTGCTCTGGTGCCCCTCTGTCGTTCAAGCGCTTTTTATTCTTCATCCTGATAAAAAATCTTTTTGGCAAAAACATGTAATGTCATCCGCAATTCAAAATAATTCCTTGTCTGCAGTACAAAGCTTACTAGACTCTTGGGCAGAAGAAGAGGCAATCGCACCCGGTAAGAATCTTGAATTGGCGCTGAGGATGGCCGTACAGGAAAATAAAATTAAAATTGCAGAAACCCTGCTTATAGCAAAAGCCGATCCTAACCAATTTGATTCTAAATCGGATAATGCGAAGACACCTTGGATGCTTGCTAACGAGTTGCAAAATCAAGAGATGGCAAATCTACTCATTCGATATGGGGCTGACTCCCA
>JBDSKY010000049.1:0-3749 GCA_039916675.1 Bdellovibrionia bacterium | reverse complement strand
GAATATAACATGGTCCGTTTTCTCGAAAGGGAAGGGTATGATGTTACTTATGCAACAGATGTAGATACTCATGAAAATCCGGACTTATTACTCTCTCATAAAGGTTTCCTTTCTGTGGGTCATGACGAATATTGGTCAAAAGAAATGAGAGACCATGTAGAAGCAGCGCGTGACTCAGGAATCCATTTAGGATTTTTTGCCGCGAACGTCTCCAATTGGCAAATTCGTTTCGAACCGAGCAATTTTAATGAGGTCGCTGATCGGACCATCACTTGTTATAAGGATGGCAATTTAGATCCAATTAAAGATAACCAAGTCACTTTTAATTGGAGATCTCCGTCAGTAAATCGTCCAGAAGCCCAAATGATTGGAGTGATGTACAGGTTTGACCCCGTAAACGCCGACATAGTCATTGAAAACAATTCCCATTGGGTTTTCGATAATACTGGATTAAAGAGCGGTGACCACCTTCCAGGTTTGCTTGGATATGAAGTGGACCAGATCTTTGATTCATCCCCAGCAGGAATAGTACGGCTCGCTCATTCCCCTTACCTCATTGAGGGAGTGGGTCATTTTTCGGATATGACGATTTACACTGCACCGAGTGATGCATTTGTTTTTGCAACTGGTTCGATGCAATGGAACTGGGGTTTAGATGATTACGGAGCACCGCAACTCAGACCTGCGCTTTCAAGTTTTGGTGCTCAGCAAATGACTCGAAATATTTTGAATCATATGCGGGACTAACTGGGAGGCCGCCGTACTCAAGAGTAGCTGCAAGTCAATGACTTGCAGTGAACTTCAGTCCAATGATTGAAATTACTAGAAGAAATAAGAATCCTATCAGAACAGTTTTCTCCGAACCAAGAAAATCAAAGGACAGCCCAGCGGATTATTAACTTAACTTATACAATTTACTGCAAGAGTATTCATACTTACCGCTCTGTCTAATATCATTATTACATAAAAATTCTTAATAAGTTCATATGATTAGGATATTAATATTCGAAAGTTCATTCTAGTTGAAAATACCTGACTGATATAGTATAAATCATCGCAGATTTAACGTTCGAATAGTACCTCAGGCTCCCTAGAGAAAGTAACAAATGAAAATAGTATTAGATAAAAATAGCTGCTGGTTGCTTGCACAGGCTATGGAAATTCTGGCCTCTGACCAGGGCAAAGAGCTCCGCGACGTGGTCCTTCGTGATTGCCCTAACGCAGAAGAAAGCGACTTTGCTGCAATTGCTTCCCTTATCAAAGGCCAAGGGGAGCGTCGGTCCAGCTTCATCGATTTTAACGAACGGGAACTACAGGAAGATAAGAAAAAATGTGGCTAGGTTCTAACTCGACCACGTTTACGGTTTATTTTAGGATGATGTGGGTGTTTCTCGCTGTGCCGATATCCGTTCCTTCGGCCCTTGCGGGAAACCTTTCTGAATTTACAACTTCTGTACTTAAGAGGGGTCAGAGTCAATTCACAAGAGCACTGCAGTCTCGGATGATCAGACCCGCTGTTCCATTCAGCATTCTATCACGGGCAACGAAAGTGACGAAACAGTGGAAGCGTCCCCAAGAAAGGGAACGGTTTTACAATCACAATTCTTCTAGGATTCCCACTTCTTGGTCCCTACTAGCACTGTACGGGTTCAGTGGCGCTACTGACTCTAATCCTAATTACCATTCCAATTACTGTTCTTTTGAATCCATGGATCAAATTGAACGACAGAGCATTGTTAGGGAACATTTGTCCTGCTGGGGAGAGGTGGGAACAATGGCTCATGGTCACATCAGCTTGCTATTGAGCCAGTCCTTATCAAAGACTCCAATCCTATTTGGCAATGAAATTCAGAAAACGGGAGCAGTCTCGTATATTCTTGTGCAATGCGACCGGAGCTCCCAAATTTCCGCAATAGGTGAAGTTGTTGAAGGCCATCCTGGTGAATCCGAATTAGCCCTTTTCTTGAGCCGCCCCAATAATCCAGGAGGAGCGGGAAATGGGTTTCTGGATGAATGGAGGGTTTTGGCTCATTCGCAAGGCCTCGAGGAGTTAGTTCTCGAGCCTTTACGCTCGGCAAGGGGATTTTATCAAAAGTATGGGTTTCGTGAGAAAAATTGAGAGCCCCTAAAACCTCCGCTCACCATTTAACGCAGCTTAAAATTAAAAATACTCTGGTCAAAGGAATTGTATTCCTCATAGCGCGATAAATCGTATAATTCCTGACGGGATTGCATTTGTTCCAAAAGCCCTTCTTGGGTGCCCTTAGCTTTAATTTCCAAGAGGCCGTCTAAAGTAGCCTTCATCGCTAGACGAAAAGTTGTGACCGGGTAAATCACAATATTATACCCCAGCTTTGAGAGCTGGTCATAGGTCAGTAGTTTTGATTTTCCAAACTCCGTCATATTTGCAAGAAGAGGCGCTGAAATCGCTTTTCTAAACATCTCAAATTCTTTCTCGTTTTCAAGCGCTTCGATGAAGATGCAGTCTGCGCCGGCATCAAGATAGGCCTTTGAACGCTCAATCGCTTTTTCTAAACCTTCTGTGGCCCGAGAATCTGTTCGGGCAATGAGAAGAAAGTTTTCATCAAGGGTTTTTCCACGCGCAGCGGCAGCTACTTTGCGAACCATCTCTTCTCGGGGTGCGATACTCTTGCCGTCCAAATGGCCGCATCGTTTGGGATTGATTTGATCTTCAATATGACAACCAGCTAGTCCCATTTCAATCATCTCTTGAACGGCACGTGTGGCGCTCATGGGTTCACCAAAACCGGTATCTATATCGATGATTGTTGGTAGCTTGGTGGTCCGGGCAATCTGTCTCCCTCGTTGGGCAACTTCTGTGAGCGTAGTGAGTCCGATATCAGGATAACCTAGGTCATTTGAAAGCACTGACCCGGAGATATAAACGCCGTCAAAGCCCTGTTTTTCAATTGCCATACTTACAAGAGGCGACCACGATCCAGGAAACTGAAGGAGTTTCCCAGATTTTAAGGATAAACAAAGGTCTTTTCTTTTATCTGCAGAAGATTTTTGTGGAAATAACATTAAAAAATCCCCCGAGTGTCACGTTTGTGATTTACTAATTTTTCCATTTCGATCTGAACATTGAGCTGCTGGATTTGTGCGCTGGTTAGTTCTTCAAGATTCTCTGCAAGAGAAATAAAACGATCCCTCTCGGACCTCGCTATGATACCTTCTGTTAAAGTATCAAATTTGCGAAGGTAATCAGCTCGCTTGAAGGGTCTTGCCCCAGCTGGATGTGCATCTGCTACTCCTAATTCATCAATCAATTTTTCGCCATTTTTAAACTTGATCTCTATGCGACCGCCGAAACGTTTTTTAATGGGATCTTGTTCATGATACCACTTCGTCCACTGCGGATCTTCCACGGTTGAAATTTTATGCCACAAACGAACCGTGTCTTCTCGTTTTGCTCGCTCTGGAGCATAGGAGTTGATGTGATGCCAAACGCCATCCTGAAGCGCTACTGCAAAGATATACATGATGGAATGATCGAGAGTCTCTCGAGAGGCTGTCGGTTCCATTTTTTGAGGATCATTCGCTCCGGTTCCAATGACATAATGAGTGTGGTGAGAAGTATGAATTACAATGCTTTGAATATCGTCGAAGTTCTTAACCTTAGGTTTCATCTTACGAGCAAGATCAATCAAGGCCTGTGATTGATATTCGGCAGAATGTTCTTTGGTATATGTTTCAAGTATAGCTCGCTTTTCTTCTCCGACCTCTGG
>JBDSKY010000048.1:0-5114 GCA_039916675.1 Bdellovibrionia bacterium | reverse complement strand
ATTCAGCATTAAATCGTCTAAAGCACGTTGCACAGCGCGTTCTGAGGTAGCATCCAAGCTAGATGTAGCTTCATCAAGAATCAAGATAGGAGATTCCCGCAGGAAAGCTCGAGCAATGGAGATTCTTTGTTTTTCACCGCCGGAGAGCTTTTGGCCTCGATCTCCAATGTTTGAGTCAAATCCGTGAGGCAACGTTTCAATAAAATCTAACGCGTTCGCCCGTCGGGCCGCTTCACGAATCTGTTCCTTCGTAGCATCCAGTCGCCCACAACGGATGTTTTCTTCGATCGTATCATTGAATAGGAAGATATCCTGGCTGACAACTGCAATCATGCGCCTAAGATCGTCCAGCGCCAGCTCTCGAATATCATGACCGTCAATCTGAATGCTTCCTCGGGAAATATCAAAAATGCGAGGTAAAAGATTTACTAGTGAGCTTTTGCCGGCACCACTTGCCCCAACAATAGCAATGGCTTTCCCTTTGGGAATATTAAAACTGATATCCTTAAGAACGACGCGGTTCGGTGCATCAGGGTAAGCAAAGGTAACATTCTTAAGCTGAATTCCGGTTCTCAGTTCCGCAATAGGTCTCGGGACCTTAGGCTCATGAAGATTTGCCTTCCAATTAAAAACTTCAAAAATTCGCTCGCAGGCAGCTGAAGCCTGATGAAGCTTGATATTCACGTCATTCAGCATTCGAATTGGATTCATCATCAGAGCGAAGGCCGTAAAAAATCCAAATAAATCGCCAGGAGTCATCTTTCCAACTAGAACCTGAAGTCCACCATAATAAATAATCGGAGCTAAGGCCAACGCAGTCAACAGCTCAACTAAAGGATGTGAGATTTCTTCGAGCAACGAAGATTTAAGTAGGTATCGGACGTGCCGCTCGTTTTTTTCCAGGAACTTCTCATGCACATAGTTCTCAAGTTTGAAAATCTTGATCATTCGAATTCCGGTGAAGCTCTCCTGAAGAGTGGAGTAAAGACCAGCACTGATTTCAGTAATCTTTGAAATATAACGTTTAAGATTTCGACCCGTTGATGAAAATACCCATGCCAGGACAGGAGCCACTATCAAGGTAATCAGAGTAAGGCGCCAATTTGTTTTCAGGGTATACCCGAAGAGGAAAATCAAAGTAATGGGTTCGCGGATCAAGACATTTATACAAGATAAACCAGCGTCAACATACTGAGGATCTACACCCGTGCGTGAAATCAGGGTGCCGGTGCTCTGCACAGTAAAATAGTCGGCTGAAAGCCCTAAAAGATGCTCAAAAATTTGATTTTTTAACTTCTGATTTACTCGGATCACCACAGTTCTGAGGGCAAAATAATGACCAAACCGAACTATAAAATTAACAACGTAAAGCGCCACAAGAGCCACTGGAAACCAAATTAACTTAGACGAATCTTTCCGTAAAAGGAGGTCATCGAGCATATATCTAACTACAGGCGCAGGACCTAGTCGAATGGCGGCTAGAGGGATGGCGAGTCCAGAGCTTAAGATGATGAGTCCCAAATAGGGACGAATGAATGGTTTGAGCTTTAACAAAGATCGCATTTTTGATTTCCGATTATTTGAGACTCTCATATTCAAAGTTTGAATTCGAGTCCTTTTGTATGGAATCTGAACGGGAATGGCTCAAACGCCCCCCTCGGTTCTGGCACTAGCCTTGCGGTTAGCCTGTTATGAAGTTTTTGTTGCCCATTCTGGGCATTGCCTTGCTTTTTTTTCCACTGTCTTACTTGCTAGCTGCGCCACCCACTGTTGCGCCAGGGTCCGTTGAATGCCTAAATTTGAGGCTTGCCCATAGGACTGGCCAAGAATCCTGCTGGGTTAAGTTCTCCCTGAGTGAAAATCGGACTATCTGTATAGACCATGCGAATTGGGTCAATTGGTTAGGTTCTCCAACCCCTGGTCGGATTTGCCTAGGTTCATCTCTAGAACCACGAATGACTCGTTGGAAAGCCTACTCCCCTCCACTCAATGCTCCGAAGCAGAGGAGTTCACCGGGGGCAAAAAAGACCACGATGTTTAGACGAAATTTCACGGCCGCGAATCGAGCCACTCAAAAAGTGTCTTTGTGTCTTTTGATGCTTCAGAAAATAGAACTCATACGAGAGAGAACTTCTTCAAAAGTGGCTAAATTTGATAATTTTGGAATTCTCCGAAGTTTACTCGTAAATGAAAAAACCTCCCAATCTCCAGTTTCGCTTCTCCGAAAGATTGGATTCGTACATCTCGCATCCGCTACCGGTATCCATCTCTATGCTTTAGCTCGTGGCTGGGACTCGCTACTAAGAATTGGATTTTTTTCCCTGCGTTTACCCACAAGCGTAGGAATTTGGTGCAGCCGCATTTTGTCTTTTATACTGTGCTTTTGCGTCTGGGTGCTGAGTGGAGCTCGAGTAGGAATGCTTCGACCTTGGATAGTCCTCAGCTTGAGGGAAATCTCTACGCTCTTAGGATTTCGCTGGCGTCGGGCCTCTCCGCTTTTCCTTGCTCTAATGTTAGATTTTGGGGTCGCCTGTTTTTGGTCTTTAACAGGGCGAGAAGCTTTTGGTCCGTCTGGACGGATCATTTATGCCCTGGCTGTTGGAGGTGGCTTAATTTGGTGCCGGAGCTTTAAGTCTATTCATGCGGGCCTAGCAATTGGCTCTTGGTTATTAGTGGCGCTTTGGGAGGCCTGGCATAGTGGCAGTGTGGCTCTGTTTACTCCTATTCTAAGCCTTATTTCATTACCCTTACTTTGTTTTTTTGTTTTTCCTTTGGTAATCGCGAGCATCGCCGTGGGGGAATTAGGATTTGAGAAGCTGAGTGAACTTGCTATGAGAGAGACAAGCTGGGGTTTATCTTTTTTGATAGATTGGCTTGCTCGCTTCGCTTTTAGCTACGGAAACTTTTGGGTTGTAAGCCAGTCTGCACTTCTCTCTGCGTTTTTTTTGGCCAGTCTCATTTGTGCTCTGCAATTTTATCATCCTTGGAAAAGAAAAAAAATTTTCTTGGTCGTGGGGAGCCTTTTGACTTTACGTTTGGTATTTGAAATATCGTCTCCTCTCGAGGCTTCTCATAACCCTTATTCCGCTTCGAAAATTGGTTCTCACGGTACTCAGGTAGAGCAATTGGATGTGGGACAAGGCGACGCGGCCCTGATACGCAGTGGGCAAAGTGGGTCCAGTAACTATGGACCTGTTGGACTCATAGATGCTGGATCTCAACATGCCCTCAGTGACGAGGGTTGGATTCAACTTTTCGCTACCAGACAAATCACCCGGCTCAATTGGGCTGCCATTTCTCATTTGGACGAAGACCACTCGGGGGGATTTTTGCGTTTAGCTCGACTTATCGGTTTTGATTGCATAGCGACCCCGCGGGCGCAGCTGGAATCTCTACGAGGAGGGAAATATAGAAAAGTATTTTTGCAGCATGCTCTGCAAATCCAAGGATGGACCTCCGGATGCATTCCCTATCCTTCGTTTTCGCCGCCATCAATTCTTTCTAAAATAAAAAATCGGCCGAATGAGAATATGGGCGCAATCTGGATTCCGTTAAGAGCAGGAGGCTTCTACTTGGCGGCTGGGGACGCAAATCAGTGTGATGAAATTTTAATTGGACACTGGGCGGCACAGCTCATAGGAACACACAGCACCGAAAAGCGAATTTTAAAAATAAGTCACCACGGATCCAAGTCTTCATCTGCTCCCGAATTCTTAAAATTAGTGAATCCCAGTGAAGTTTGGATCTCGGCCGGCAGAGGGAATCGGTATGGACATCCTGCGCCAGCAGTGCTGGAGAGACTTCAAAATTTAGAGGTACCCATCAAGAGAACCGATCAGGAAGGATTGCTCTCTGCCTACTAAGCTAGTAGGCACCACTCACAATTGAAATGATTACAGTTTGTGACGTCTATACGAGGAATTTCAAAGTGCGATTTGAGCTCGTACCCAAGAAGCTAGAATTGGAAAGAAGAACGCCTGGGTTCAAAAACGGGGCAGCGAAGAGGGAAAAATCGAAATTCAGAAGCAGCACTTAGCCGCTTGTACCTAACTTCAGAGGCCCAGATTGGATTAAAACCCAATCTGGGCCTCATTATTTTCTTTGACGTAGTTTGTAATGGGTCAGTGACGGGTATTAGCTCTGGCAAATAATTTTAGAATAACACTGACCGTCGAGGATTGGCCATATATTGGTAGCCTGCCGGCACCCATTTTTGTCCGGGCGCTCAGACTTCCCATTTAAGTCGGTATAACGCGAGATTTGTGAATCAAGCACAAAGAACTCCATACCTCGAGGCTTCCCTGCTAAACCGATAGACACCGCAATGTCACATTCTGTGTATTTCGGTGTATAAACTTTTGAACTACCCAGGGGAAATCCCAAAAAATGGCAAACTTCATCAGGAGCTGATTTTGCCGTAATTAAGTAAGAATCGGCCATGGGATGACCGATGACCTTGAGTGATCCATCATTGACAGGTTTTGTTCTAGCTCCTGTTTCTAATCTTCCGCCAGGTACCAATATCCCAGAATTTTCTATCGAATGAATGTTTTTACAAAGGAAGTTTTTGGAATAAACGTTGAACTGAGGTTTTCCAAATGTGGGCCCCCCCAACCACGCTGGGGGGACGGGCAACCTAAAGGAGCTTGGAAGGTCACTATACAGGCGTCCGTCCGATAAAAATGTGGCTAGAGGTCCCTTGGGGCATTCTTCCATTCGGATAGCGAGGGCATCCCCAAATCCGCATAGGCTACATACTTTTTGGATCTGTTCCTCAAATTTCATGTATTCACTGGAAATTCGACCCGCATAAACTTGAGTGTTCAAATAAGCATTGCTACCCACAAGATCATAGAGCTGAACATTCTGTAGCTCAACCACATTATCAAAATATTGAACAGAATTTTCATAGCGGCAAATTTTATCGTCAGAATATTTATATGTGGGTTCTGGCTTAACGATAGGGGCGGGGGTATGGTGTTTCTTCGACTGGATATTCGGAATTGCAGAATAAAGGCAGCCCCTGACTAAACTCTATTATTCCAGTACTTTGAATGATTGGTTGAAGTCCGAGTTCAACTAATGAAGAGAATCTTCAGTAATTGACGCCAGGA
>JBDSKY010000047.1:0-8680 GCA_039916675.1 Bdellovibrionia bacterium | reverse complement strand
AGTTTGAATTTAGCTCGTGACTTGCATAAGTTTTAAAAAGGAGAGATTGATATGAATATACCCCAAAAACGAGCCGTTGCCTTATCTATAAGTCTGTTTAGCGTTTCATTAATTACTGCTTGCACCGATCGTGGTAATCAAGCTGGACAGGTTGGCGAGGGAAAGCAGGCAAAAGTAATAGAGGAAAAATATACTCGGGAGTCGCAGAATTTAGGCTCAGTTGCCGAGCAACCCGGTAAGGAAGAAGTTCGCGGACAGCGTGAAATTGTTCAAGAGCGAACTGAGCAGATAAAAGAAAATATTCCGACGATTGTTGTTGGAGAAAAAAAAGCGGATCTAAATCGAATGGAATTCAAAGATTTTAGAGCGCTTGGCATGACGGAAGAAACTGCCAGGAATGTAGTCGATTATAGGAAGAGTCACAATAATCGTTTTACATCCGTGGAAGAACTTAAGCAGGTTCCCGGAATAGATCTCGAGTGGTTCGCGCGCAATCAGAATAAGATTGGAATCAGTAATCAAGCCGCAGGAGAAACCGGAAAAAAATAGTAAAAAATGCAAGGCTAGGAAACTAAATACTTAAGGAACTGAAGTGCCCATCTGACGCCAAAGCCTGTAAAAAGGGAATCTACGTGGCCAATTCCTCCCTCATTTTCCGAGGCGGACAAATCGATGTGCACCCAAGGAACCGTTTTTGAAACGAAACGAGAAAGGAAGTAGGCAGCGAAAATGTGATCAGGCCCAGGGCCTTTGACGCATTGGAGAATATCTGCAATTTTGGATTCAAGGGCTTTGCCAAAGGTAGAGTCAATTGGAAAGGTCCATACTCTTTCCCCACTTCTTGTCCCTGCGGATTTGACGGTATCGTGAAATTTTTCCCGGTTGGTAAAACCGGCTGAGTATTTTGTTCCAATGGCTCGAACAGCAGACCCGGTCAAAGTAGCAAAGCTAATCACACAATCGGGCTTATCGCGGCACGCAAGAGTCAACGTATCGGCCAGTACCATCCTGCCTTCCGCATCGGTATTGACAACTTCAATCGTCATTCCATTCAGGGCTGTGACCACTTCATCGGCTTTGTAGGCCAAAGGAGAAATATGATTTTCTGTAACCGCGAGGAAGGCGTTCATTCGTACAGGGAGTTTGAGTTTTGAAGCTGCGATCAAAGTTGCAAGGGCTACAGAAGAACCCTGCATATCCCCCTTCATGGTTGCCATGTTTCCGCCGACTTTGATGTCATATCCTCCAGTATCGTAACAAATCCCTTTTCCTACTAATGAGATCTGCTTTTTTTTCTGACTCCCTTTGGGTGAATAAGAAAGTTCATAGATTCCCCCATCGGAGGAAGGGTTGCCTTGATCCACTGCCGTAAAAGCTCCAGCACCCATTTTTTTCAGCTGTGATTTTGAATAAAACCGACAGCTCAAGTTATGCTGTTTTGCCAATTTTCGGATCGTTTCCCCATAAGTTTTTGCATTAAGAAAGTTGGGCGGTAAAGTTGCCAAATACCGTGCGAGGTGTGTACCCTCGCCACTGGCATATCCCTCGATCAAAGCTAATTTAGGATCTTCTCCTGAAGAGATCCAATCAAGTTCTTTGAGTTGATATTTTTTCTGTAATTTTTCTCGAAGGCCATAGACGGGCAAAATTAAGACGCGGGCAGCTAATGCTGCTCCGAAAGCCTCTGCTAAAAGCAAATTTAGCTCTGGATCAATCATAACGATGGACAGCTTTTCATCCGAAGTATGGACAACTTGTTTCAAAATGTCGCGGGCGAATTCTAAAAGAAAGTACATCTCGATGTTTTCCGGAAGGAGGCAGACCCATAAATCTTCTTCCTTAAGGTGAGTTCCTTGAACCAAAAGCGTTTCTCCAGCTTTGAGAGGAGCTTTCGCCCTGCTTTTCGCTTGAGTAAGGCGGTTTTTAAAAACTTCGGGGATTCCATCAAGTGAAGCCAATCGGCCCCAGGATTTCTCGTTCAGCAACAGAAGGGTAGTTGAGGTAAGGAAATTTTTTTGCTTCGACCATTCAAGAAGGTGCTGAGTACTTAATCGCATGAGTTCTTTTAGCATTTTCTGTTTGTAAGTCTATGCAAGAAAAAATCCCTGTTAGATCATAGGTTTTGCAAGCTGTTTTTCCCAAGGCAAATAGGCCGGATACCCCTAGTAGATGCGGCAATCAGCAATTTTCAAAGCAGGTCTTTAAGTTAACTTTACCTAATATAGTAATTAAGCTATTAACCGTTTCCAATGCGTTTGAATAAGATGAGGTCAATTTATTATTATATCAAAAAGTGTATAGTTTTAACTGGAGCGGCTCTTTCATTGGTGTCTCCCGTGCAAGCCGCGATTCCAGTTTCCCATATTAAAGGAATAGATGAGCTCTTTAAGGATGAGTACCGAATCTACTCACCGCTAGTTGGCCTCACCCATCAGAAGATTCTTGTTCATCCCCTCTACGGTAGCCAATCAGAGGAGCTCATTGGTAAACTCACGACTCTATTGTTCGCTCAGCTCCCCGGTGGGGAAATTACAGTTACTCATTTAGCTAAAAATCCGGCTACTCACTTGAGCGGAGCCATCATTGCAAAAATATTTGTAGAGTTTGAAATTTTAAAGTCAGAAATTAAATCGGGACGTTTAGATTCATCGAAATTTGGTTCTGCATTGAACCAGGGAATTAGCTCAATCCTAATTGAAAGCGACGACTACAAGGCCTCCTTGAGGAGGGCTCAAGAAAATATTGAAAATTCAAGACTTGAGTATGCCGAATTTAAACGTCGCTGTGAAGAACGACGGGTAATTGATGCCCAAGAAGAAAGCTTTCGGACACTTAATATTATTCCTTTAGATCGTAAAATCAAAAAACTTAAATCTGAAATTAAAACAAAAAAAGACGAATCTTCCCTTGATTGGTTAAACGAGCAAGAAAAAAAGTTACAAAACCTGAACCAAGAGCGATCAAACTATTTAAAAATGATTCATCATGAGAAAGGGCCTTTAGGGGTAATAAATTCGCAACAAAAAAGGAAAGCACTAGAGAAACTAAATTATCAGCTTGAAATCAATGATGTTGCTAGCGAACTTTATCAAGATAAATTTGCTGAACTGGTACAGACTCTTGTTGATTGTTTTCTCAAGTATGATTTTGTGCACAATTTAGATGAGTTCAGTAAACAGAACTATCAATATAGTACAGCGGCTTCTTTGCTGTCTTATCTATGGTTGAAATATACAGACAAGGCGGATCTACGTCCATTTTTGGAGACGATGGCAGCTTTGGGTGCAATGAAAGACAATTCATGGAATAAGCTAAGTGAAGCTTTTTATAGGGACTATTACTCCCAAAATGAATATGTCAAACTGAAGCAAGACTTTCTTAGCTCCTGGTTTAAGGAAAGTTGGGTAAATAAGCACTTTGTTGATGCTTTAGTTTATGGTTTAGATGCACAGGCAAATCCGACTTCAAAAGTTCCGGAGCTGATACCATTCAGTTATGTGAGATGGGTTAAATACAGTTGGTTTCCAGATTGCTGGGAAAACTCACTTCATAATATAGTCGACTTTATAGCATTTAATCCAAAAACGGGTCTTTACGATGAACAAATTTTACAGAAGCTAAAAGAGGGTCCGTACCCTAGATTGAGCCCATTGTTAATCGATTATTATAAAACCCACGTAGAATATGGAGACCACGAGTCCCCTGATGGGCGTAGAGACTGGATTCAAATGACGACCTTTTTAATAAAAGAGGAAACGGCCAACAACGATATGATCGGCCACCACGATCACGGCAAACTTTGGGAACTTACCGGCCCCTATTTGAATCTTGTGAAAGCAGTCAATCTATTGATGGGATACGAAGGCCAGGATGCAAATGCGGATCATATGGCGGAAATTTTTACGAATGTTCAGGCAATCTCAGGTCTAAAAATTTCTTATATGAACCCTAAAGGCAACGATTATTTTGGTGCCGAAACGAGCTTTAAATTAGAAAGTGGAACTTTCCTGCTGACTTCTTATGGTGCGGCGCACGTGTCGTTTTCAATGCAAAAAGGTAAAAACAACAAGACAGTAAGCCAATTGGCTCAAATTTTTTCAAAAAAATGTAAGAAAATCAAAAGTAAAGTCAATCCGGTTGAGGCGTTTCGCTGCCGATATGGTGCGGATGTTTTTGATGCCTTACAGGGGCAGGGAGCTCAAACTCCGCTTTAAAAAAATATCGAGTTCGGTCATCTAGATTAGTTGACATTCTCTCCTTCTGCTTTAATTATTGGTTTTTATAACCTAAGGAGAATTCAATGAAAATCAAACAGAAATTGGTTAGTTACGTTGTTATGGGAACTCTTGTGGCTTTAGGAGCTACCTCTGTCGCAATGGCAGAAATGAACGGTGGCGGGGCAAATATAGGAGCATTTGCCGGGGCTGGTTTTCACACCGGATCCATTATTGGAATCTCATCCACTAATACCGAACTTGCTGGCGGTGTTGAGGCCAACTATAGGCTTCCTTCCAACCCTATACAAGTAGGGGCCGAGTTTTACTCTAGCAGAGGAAACTCTCAGCTTATGGCTAAAGTCGATTTTTATCCGGCAGAAGAGTTCTTTGTCGGCGCGTTGGCTGGAATTTCTTTGGGAAATGGCCAAAATTTCCTTTGGGGTGCCGAAGCAGGTATGCTTTTTGACCTAGGAAACGGATTACAATTTGGCCCTAAAGTTGAATACGTCACAGGCAACACCAGCAGTAATGCTCTAAATGCCTCGTCGTACTCTATCAGTGCTCTTGGCTTGCTTCGTTATAACTTCACAGCATCTAAGTAGTTGACCTGCCAAACTCCCTGTAAAAGGGGAGTTTGGCCTTTTTTACTGCAGGTCGCATTGCTGCTATTTAACCAAGGTTCTCTAAGTTTAATAAACTTCATGAGCTTTATTTAATAACTTTATTTATAAATCATTATATGTAAATATCCGCCCTGTTAAAAATAACTGAATAATCGGTTATTTGGCGGAGTTGAAACTTATGATGTCTCAAATAGTGGTTTTAGGTGTAATTGTGTCCCAATTAGTCTCGAGTTCTACCGGTCAGTATGTACTCCCAACGAATTGGCCAAATACGGATCAAACCAATGCAATAAATGGTGAATTTTTAAAAGATCCGTTGGTTACAAACGCATTGGCTTTGGTCAATAGTGTTGTTCCAGCCGCACTTCTGCAAATTCCTCCTTCAACCTTTATCTCTGGATCGACAGTTAAATACACCGCGGACCCTGTTGCCAATTGCTATTGGCCGAATGGTTTGTGTGTTCGACCTGTTGATACGGCAGGTTTCAAAGCAGATTTTTTTAATTGTCCAGACGCTAATCAATGGGGTTTGACCTATGATGACGGGCCCACAGTCCATTTGGTGAACGGTGTGCACACTGACGATACAGGTGCCATTCGTGAAGCCCTTGGAAAAGCAAATTTGAAGGCTACTTTTTTCATAGCTGGTTCTAATGGCGTTCAGTTTCCAGAAGAGCTTGTTTTGACTCATCAAGCAGGACATCAGCTTGCGATTCATACTTGGACTCATCACCCCCTGACCTCATTGACCAACGCGCAAGTCGTTGCCGAACTGAAATACACTGAGGCTCTTATTTATAAGACTGTCGGTGTCCTCCCTGTCTTTTTCCGCCCACCTTACGGTGATATTGACGATCGAGTTCGTGCTATCGCAAGCGCTTTGGGACTTAGAAATGCCCTTTGGACCACCGCACCTGATCGTGATTCAGGCGATGCTGAAGGAGCGACCACGCCAGCCCAAAATACTGCCGTTCGTAATATTGTTAAGAGCTGGTTTGTAAGTCAACCTGGCTTCGTCTCTCTTGAGCATGACATTTCAACTTTTACATCGAACGTTGCGGTTGCAGTTATTCACGATATTCAAGCCGCAGGTGCTGCATTTCCTCTTAAAGTAATGCCTATGGGAACTTGCTTGAACGCTGCTTGGTATCAAAACGTGAATAACCCTCCGGTACCTTCTCCGTCGAATTCAGGAAATTCTACCAGTCCTACTTCTACTGGACGAACTAAGCCTCCAGTCTACTCAGATGCGCCGGATAGTGCGAGTCAGTCTTCGAAGAAGGCTATGTGGATTGTAGTGTTTGCTGTAATGGCTCAGGGACTTGCTCAGTAAAGGTCGTCTAAGGGGTGTATATGAACTGTATACTAATTGGTGGGATGAAGCTCCTAGGGACCTATTTAGGAGTCTTTCTCCTTACTTAGATTCGTAAAGTCCTCAAAATCAGAGGTTATAAAGTCAGAGAGACTAAGTACATTTACGGGTTTGCTTAAGACCAAAATTCTCTTACTTTTATTGAGCTCTTTTAAAATTGATAAGACGGTCTTATTTTTTTCTACTGGATTATATACGAAAACCATAGCCGACGTTAATATGTCGGAATTGATTAGCCGTGCCGCTTTTGACCACTCTTCAATTGAAAAGCTTTCAATATCGATAACATATCGTAAGGACTGAACTTCATCAGAAAGCGTTTTGTTGCGGGTCATCACTGCATCTAGTTGAACCTGATCAACTACTGCATCGGTGGTTATCTCCGTGGGGCAGATCTTTCTGATCAAATTGATAAAATTGTTATCTCTTGAGAAGATGATTATGTGTTGTTTGCCGTCATTTTCGCTCTTTTTCTCCGGAGGTCCCAGCAAAGCCCTTTTGAGTACATCTCGCATTGAGATAACGCCTGCTAAACTTATTGTTCCATCCTCATTTTTTACTGTGACAGGTAAATGTCTAATGCCATGCTTCAACATAAGTTCATGTGCTCTCCCCAGCTCCGATATATCAAGAGTCTTCAAGGGGGAGGTCATGACGGTTCTGATCGATAGTTTTAAGTTTTCATAATTCTGAATATATTCAAATTTGTTTAATAAGTCTCTTTCCGTAAAAATTCCAACCAATAGATCCTCATTGTTATCACTCATGACCAAGACTGATCCTACCTTGAACTTCTTCATCAAGAGGATGCAATCAATTATAGTTGCATCGGCCCGCACTTTTACCGCTTGTGAAGGTTGTAGATAGGGTTCTTCTTTTTTCACGAGTTCTCCATTCTTATTCGGCCAAAACACCCCTGAGGCAGTGTCTAATATCTATGATATCTCGAAGTTCCAGAAGCTGCCTAGTGGTCTTCTGCTTCAAGGTCAAAAATCTCTACAAAATGGACTAAATTAAAAAAAAGGGCATGAATTCAATTATTTATAAACTAGCGAATAAAATAAATGATGTGTACAAATTGTATTAGACAGGGTAAGACTACGCTTCTTGAGGTGAAGTTTGCGTATTATTCAATGTAGTTGTTCATATTTATCCATTCTGATTCTAAGCTTTAGTTTGGCCGTTCCTTTAGATTTAAATGGAGCTGAACTCATTAAGGGGCATCGATTAGCCGACTACTTTAAGAATCTCTTTCTCAATAATAGATCCTCCGAAGAAAACTTACTTAATACTCTGCCTGATGAATTATTGGCGTCAATTTTTGAAAATCTGGATTTAGTATCTTCTCTTCGAGTTGAGCAAGTTGATAAGCGATTTCATCGAATCATGCAGGACAGAATTGTTAGAAACCGTATCATAGACAAACAATTGAAAAGCGTTTCTCAGGTTATCCGGCTTTCAGTTCAGGATATGATTGATTTGAGGGATGATTACGTGCTCTCTCATCCTTATTCTCCGCTCAGAGAAGAAAAATGGACAGATTTTGAGATAAGCAAGGCGCCGGTTAACCAGCTTTTATATGTGACGTTAATGGCTGCTAATCCTTCTAAACAAAGGATGCGACAGGATTGTAAGGATAGCTTTATCAAAATTAAAGTTCATGGCAAAAAAGTAACACTTTGCCCTGAACTCCCTGTTGAAAATATTTCCTGGGATGAAATTCAAACATTTTTGAAAAGGCTTAATCAGATCGCCGTCCCAGGGGGCTATCGATATACTCTCGCTTCACGACTGCAGCATAATTTTGCGAATCTAGGCCTCGTTTCCCATAAAAGAAATCCAGAAGATCCAAAATGGAAAGACTTCGAAGATTTTGTTAACGGTCCGCGCGAATGGGACCTAGAAGACGACGGACGCCTTCATATTAATGCAAACAATATCAATATATTTCCTGGATCACTTCCCGGTTATATTTACTCTAGGGGGTATTTTGGACTCGCATATTTACTTGCCCGAGCCTCCGTAGATGCTGCATTGAGTGTAGGCCAAACCCCTTCAGTGCCCTATTACCCGATTGGGTTTCGATTAGTTCGATTTCCAATTTCGGAATAGGCCTGGTCTGAAATTACTTTGGACTTTTAGGAAGCAAGCCGAAGCGAGAGCCAACAGCGGGCCATATTTGCAATAGTGAAATTAAAACAGCCATTAAGATTGGCCCAATAAACACACCCATAATTCCAAACGTCCCAACGCCGCCAATGATAGCTACAAGGCTGACAAAAGGGTGCATTTCGCCACGTCCCTTTAGAACCATAGGTCGTACGATATTATCAACTACTCCTGTGATTAAACCGAAGACAATCATTAATATAGTTTTTGCGATAGACCCTTTTAGATACAAATAAAGAGCTCCTACTAACCAAACAGGGGAACTCCCTACTATTGGAATCCAGGCAAAAATAAAGGTA
>JBDSKY010000046.1:0-4035 GCA_039916675.1 Bdellovibrionia bacterium | reverse complement strand
CCTTTTTTCAATAAACAGAAGGAAGGTGAAGTTAACGGAACTGTTACTCCAGGGCTCATGAAGTCAGGTGCCACTGGTAAGCTCATGGCTGTCAAAGACATGCGCGAAGGGTTCACGACTGGAGCTTGTTCTGCGGCCGCCGCAAAGGCGGCCACTCGCATTCTTATTCACGGTAAATTGGTGCATGAAATTGAAACTACCTTACCGAATCGCCGAAGAGTTACGTTTGTGTTGAAGCGTTCTGAAGCTAATGGCGATATCGCGGTTTGCAGCGTGATCAAAGACGCAGGTGACGATCCAGATGCCACGCACGGAGCGGAGCTGACTGCACACGTTCGGCTACTTCATCAAAGCGGTATTGTGATCCGTGGGGGTGAGGGCGTTGCAGTAGTCACCAAAGCTGGTTTAGGGCTTGAGGTCGGTGGACCTGCTATTAATCCAGTACCTCGAAAAAATATTACTGAGATGGTGATGGAAGAGCTGGAAGAATCTCCGTATTTGGGAGCCGAAGTAACCATTAGTGTTCCAACAGGTCGGGAAATGGCAAAAAAAACTTTGAATGAAAGGTTAGGGCTCCTCGGGGGGATTTCCATTCTCGGCACAACCGGAATTGTGAAACCCTACTCTACTGCCGCTTATCGAGCAAGTGTCGTTCAAGGAATTAAGATTGTTCGCGAGCAGGGACTGGATATTGTAGTGCTCACCACCGGGGGTAAGTCAGAGAAGTATGCAATGGATTTGTTTCCTTCGCTCGATCCCATTTCTTTTATTCAAGTAGGGGATTTCATCGGGACCGCTATAAAAGCGGCTGCAAAGGCCAATGTTTCACATGCGGTGATTGTAGGAATGATTGGTAAGCTTTCTAAAATGGCAGACGGTCGAATGATGACTCATGCCGTGGGTTCTGAGGTCAACATGAAAATGTTGGAGGAGATTGTACGTGCATTAGGGGCCTCGGATGAAGTGTGTGCGCAAGTCCTCAAGGCCAATACTGCCCGTCACGTTTTAGAGCTTTGTCAAGCCGCAGGTATTTCCGGTCTTACTTCTGCAATTTGCGAAAGAGTCGTAAAAGTACTAGCCGCTTATTCAGGAAATACCGTGAAAGTATCTTGTTATCTAGTCGATTTTGAAGGTGTTTTATTGGGCCTATTCGAGATGTTTCCGCGTCCAAGTCGATGTGAAGTGAATATATTACAAGGAGCTGTTTAATGAGTGACATGAGGCAAATGACTTCATTGGGTCGAAATATTGAAGACAATTCATTTGCGATTATTGATCAAGAAGTAGGGAAACATCAATATTCTCCCGATGATTGGGAAGTAGTCCGTCGGGTGATTCATGCGACCGCTGATTTTGAATTTAAAGAATTGATGAGCTTTCACTCGGAGGCGCTGCTGTCGGGAATCCGCGCATTGAAGGCGGGATGTCCGATCATTTGCGATGTGCAAATGATCATTGCGGGCCTAAACAAGGAAAGATTAGAAGCTTATGGTTGCAAGTCTTATAGCTTTATTTCTGATGAAGACGTCATTCGCGTGGCAAAGGAAAACAACTCTACCCGTGCAATAGAGTCTATGCGTAAAGCCCATAAGCTAGGGCTCTTGGAAGGAGCAATCGTTGCTATTGGTAACGCTCCGACTGCTTTACTCGAGATTGTTCGCTTGATTCTAGAGGAGAACGTTCGTCCCTCTCTTATTGTTGGAGTTCCTGTTGGTTTTGTTTCTGCTGCTGAGTCGAAAGAAGCGATACGTCTGCTCGGTAATAGTAAACCCCATTCAGTACCGTATATTGTTTCCCGGGGCCGAAAGGGTGGAAGCACCATTGCAGTTTCAATTCTCCATGCACTGTTACTCTTATCCACCAAATCGAGTTCTGCATGAAAGCTGTAACGATAATTGGAATGGGTGATGACGGATGTGTTGGACTGTCAAGTAAGGCAGCAGGAGCGATTTCCCGGGCCCAAGTATTAGCAGGAGGGCAGCGACATCTAGATTTTTTTCCTCAATTTGAAGGGAGAAGAATTATTTTTAAGGGAGAAATCATCCGTTCAGTTCAGGAGATCGCTGAACTCTGCGCAGACCACACGGTGTGTATCCTTGCGTCCGGCGACCCCTTATTCTACGGCATTGGGGGATTGATTGGCAAAAAGATAGGAATTGAACACGTCGATATCATTCCTGCTCCAAGTTCTGTTCAGTTGGCGTTCTCAAGGATAGGCATAAAATGGGACGATGCTGAGATAATTTCCCTTCATGGGCGAAGTATTCAGGGATTCATTGGACGTTTGCAGCGAGTTGCAAAAGTCGCGTGTTTAACGGATGCCATAAATTCCCCCCAGGCGATTGCGCGCTATCTGCGAGAATTTGAAGAAGTGAGCTGGAAAGCCTACGTTTGCGAGAACCTGGGCGGTCAGGGCGAGCGAGTACGGGAATTTTCAATCCCGCAATTATGTGAAGTGGACGGAATTTCAGATTTAAATGTGCTTTTACTGCTGCGGAACACCGAGGGCTGGCGTCGGCCTCAGACCTTAGCAAACTTAGATGAAGATGAGTATGCGAAGCGAATGCCGAAGAATGGATTGATTACGAAACGAGAAGTCCGAGTTCTTTCCCTAGCAGCATTGCAGTTACGTCCAGATAGTATCGTTTGGGATATAGGTGCAGGCTCCGGATCCGTTTCGATTGAATCTGCAAAGCTAGCCTATGAGGGCGAAGTTTACGCCGTTGAAATTGATTCCGAATGCGCAGAATATTGTCGGCAAAATGTCCGCACACATCGCGTGGACAATGTACGTGTCATAGAAGAAAGAGCTCCCGCCGCACTCCTGAAGCTGAAGGACCCAGACGCCATATTTGTGGGCGGATCAAAAGGGAGTATGGCGGAAATAATTCAAGTATGCCTGGGGCGGCTCAAGCCTAAAGGGAGGCTCGTCGTGAATGCCATTACCCTTGATAACGTTGCTGAGGCCTATCAGGCATTTCGTGCCCAAGGGATGGTTCCTGAATTGTCAGTCCTAAATATTTCCAGAGGGCAGAAGCTTGCGCATTATTTGCGCTATGAAGCGCTTAATCCAATTCATATTTTTAGCGTGACGAAGGATGAGGAAACAGCATGACTAAATACGGCAAACTTTACGGGGTAGGGGTGGGTCCTGGGGCGACAGATTTACTTACGCTTCGAGCGGTAAATATTCTTAATACTGTTGATGTAATCGCTATCCCCAAGAGCAGTGATCATGTTCGCCCGTTCGCATGGCGCATTTGCTCACCAGTAGTTCAGGAGAACCCCAAGCAAGAGAAGATATTTTTAATGTTCCCCATGACAAAAGATTCGACGATTCTAATTCCGGCTTGGGATCATGCATTTGGCGAAATTGGCAAACGTTTAGAGCAGGGGTTGAATGTAGCATTCATCACGCAGGGTGATCCTTCGGTATACAGTTCCTGGGGCTATCTTCTAGATGAATCACAGGCTCGCTGGCCGGGAATCCAGGTGGAAATCGTGCCTGCAGTTTCGTCGATTACAGCGATTCCTGCGATACTTAGGACTCCGCTTGCTGATGGGCAAGAGCGATTTTGTGTTTTACCTGCAACTTATGGGATCGAAGATCTGCCGAAGCTAATCCAAGATTTTGATACGATTATTTTGACCAAGGTTGGGCGAATGATTCCTCAGCTGGTGGACATCCTGAAGAAACTAGAACTTCTCCACACAGCTACCTATGTTTCGTACGGGACCACAGACCAGGAACATGTGGTGAAGGATTTGGAGACTATCAAAAATGATAAATGTGATTATTTTTCAACGGTGATGATCTCGATCCGAAGACGCAAGGGAGTTCTTCGTGGTTTAGCTCCACTGGAAAAATGCCAAAATGCGGAGGCCATATGAGCAAGGTCCGGAAAAAGTATGCCATCTATGTAATTACAAAACACGGATTGGAGATTGCTAAGCGGGTCACTGCAACCTTGAAGGATGCTGACTTGTATGTGTCTCCTCGATTCATCTCTCAGGCACCCGAAGGGTCTAAGCTAT
>JBDSKY010000045.1:0-8112 GCA_039916675.1 Bdellovibrionia bacterium | reverse complement strand
AACCCAAATCGGCGGAATCACCGCAGCAATCCAACCCAAAAAATTTTTATTCTCCAAAATTTCAAAAACCTAGTCCTTCCGTTCTTTCGATCGGGGAAGAACGCACATCTGCGCCCTGAATTTGGTCTCACAACCTTTCAGATCAGTGGAGTTTCGCGAGCGAGCTGATCGACTGGGCTCTACGGGTGCTAATTAAGGCGCACCACTGCCGTAAGAGATGGGCATCTAATGGTTTGAATTATCTGGTTCGAATCCTCGTCCCCTCATACTTCCTCTACTTGCGGCGCTTTGAGTTGTGACCTCAAGTAGCCGTTATGAGGATGCAAGGATCGATTCGTATTTTTCTTCAGGAAAAGCCTGAAGCGAATGCGGGTTCGGTCGGGTTAAACCGCAATCCCGATCTAAGCATCGCCACCTCCTTGTAGAAGCGCACGGGGATTTTCAAAATCAGTTGCCGTGCATGTTGAATAATTTTCCCCGGAATATAAATATATCTCCGTCTAATTTTTTTAGAAAAATGAGGCTTATCAGGCTTTTGTACCAAGGCAACCCAACGAAGTATGTTGTGAGCTATCACCGCAAGCTGTAAGAACCCGTGGTTTGCATTTATTGCAAGGCAGGGCATGTGAAGGAGGTCGAATCCATATTTCTCCTCCCGAATGAAGTTCTCTGCATTGCCACGTTTTAAATAAAATTGCATGACACTTTGTAAGGAATTGTAGAGCAGATTCCAGTTCGTAATAATCCCGTAGTAAGTCCATTCGCCAGGAAGAGTGATTAATCCAAGCTGTTCGGGTTCTTTCCAAGTCCGCTTCACGATAACAGGAATCCGCAACGACTCTGCCCAGGAAGGTTGCCAATAAAATCTTCCGATTTCTATTTTCGGCAATTTTTTCCCCCGCTTTTCGGCCTTTAAAACCTCCTCTTCCGAATAAATCCAGGGCTGCCAATCTGTAATCTCGCTAATATGAGAGCGCCATCCTGTAGTTCCATCATGGGCTGCAATCGTATAGGTCACCCCAAGTCGAATGAGTGCCCGGATTGGCTCTTCCCAACAATAAGCAGAATCGGCCCGGAAATATTTTTCGACATCGAATTTTAAACCCGAGAAGCAGTGCTCAATCAAAGGAACGCAGGTTGATCCGGGCTTTGTGTTACCAGGTGCGAGCTGAACTGCATGACACAGCCCCAATTCATCAAAAGCTACTTCGGAATATAGTCCCCAAATGTTTTTGTAATTATAGGCACAACCTTCAATTTTTTCGCCACTTTGTTCATGACTAGTGGAATCCATGTCTATCACCATTGCCTCGTTGGGCTTGTGTTCCTGCGGTTGAATCTCGATGAGTTGTTTCCGAATGGCACGTGACATATCTCGAAGATAGCCGTTCATTTTTTTGTGATTATCTGGCGCAAAATCCCTAAGAAAATCTCCAATCGTCTTGGGTGCCGGGACTTCACCCTTTAAGGCCGCTTCCAGAAGAGGGTCATCGCGAAACTCCTCAAGATCATCTAACGAGTCGTGACCATAGATAAAAGAGTTAAGCTGGATTAGGCCTAATCTATAGCTGCCGCCAGATCGGTTATTAGCTGTGGATCTTTTAGGAAGGGCATTGCGGAACCCAGGAGCTAATGGACTCTGATCAAAAACCTCCATGATCGTTGCCAATCCTGAGGCCGCCGTGAGTTTATCCTCGGTTGCCATTAACTTAAAAATGGTGGGGTGAAACTCGCCTCGGGCTTTTCTCTTTTTAGGTGTGCTCATAGCAGGGCAAAAGATAGTTTAAAACAGATCGAAAATCAAAAATATTCTTAAAGGAATTGCACTTTTTCAAAAAACTTCATTCACCCACAAGGTGCGAAGCGGTCGCGTCATGGCTAGGCAAAAACCTCCATAATTTTATCATGATATGCACGCTTATCGCTAATGCCGCTCCTTTAATCCGCTAAATTAGGTTGAATTACGTCTTGATCCCAGTCGAACGGCGATCCAACTAGAATACGATCTTGATCCTAGAGACGGATCATCGGGTTTCCGTCTCATTCAAGGTTATTTGGATGATGTCGCGGTCCAATGGCAAATCTAAAAACAAGGGGGACATCCTGTCCAAATTGAGAGGACTACATCCTCTCAAACTCTCCTGTCCTGGTCGGCTTCGTGCCGGCCAGGACTATGGCGCAAAATTTAGCCATGGTTCGGACCTACAATCTTAAAAAGGTCTTATTTGGGAGTACGGGCTTGGTTGCCCGTGGTGCGGAGGATGATACCTCTAAATAATGTAATAAATTGTTGACACATTGAGTCAAATATTGTACCCGATGAGATTGTGAAATTACTCCTTATTTTCCTAAGCACGGTTTGTCTTTTACAGAATGCGTTCGCTTCTTGTGAAATTTACGTTCCCTCTCCGAGCCACTATTACTCGAAGGACGTGGGGGGCCTAGAATGGGCTCGTTTAGGATTTGATCTCCCTAGTATTGGGGATCTAAATTTGGACGATTTTACCTATTCTGTCCTGACTTCAAAGGGCTACAAGGTAACATTTCTCGAAAACTTACCTCCAACAGTGGCCTCATCCGATCCACTGGACAGGGAGCGGATCTCGAACGAAATTATTCAAAAAAGTTATTCGTTTCTGAATGATGGAGACTTTGTTCTCAATTTCAAAGTGTATTTGCAAATGTATAAACGTTCTGGAACTTACGTGTACTTTGCATATGAACCCATTATGAATATTGTGGATATCGAAGACTCAAACTTGAAATTGAGAGAAATATATTCCCATCGGGCTATCGAAAAACTTAATTGGCTGAAATTTCACCTTGGGGTTAAAATTCGTCCCGAGAAAGCAATAAAGAGAGCTCTAGAATACTTTCCGACCTGTTCCGAACTGATACTCGACCGTTGTTAAACTCGATACGACGGGGTAAACTACTTGAGTGGGGCTCAATCTCTTAATTTTACTCATCCTCTTTCATGCCTCCGATGGACAATCGGGAGAGCCAGGCAAAACAAATTCTGCCCCTCCTAGCAATAGCTCTCAATTTGAAGACATTGCTGTTGATGCATCAGAAGATGCTAGAATTTTAAGACGTGTATCCATCGCTGAACATCATGGAACCCAAGATGTCATTTGTCAGACGGACCTATCAGGGCCATTGGTTCGCGAATCTAACATTCTTCAGCTGATTGAAAAAATCTCGCAACGCATTGCTCCACTAGAGGAATCTCAAAAACAGCTTGAGGCCGAAAAAGACGCTCATAAGGAATTTCATTGGCAGCGATGTCAAGCTTCGTGAGATTCTTGAGCGTAAAAATATTCTCTATAGTATTAACAGCATTGCCATGAATTGTAAGCTCCCTTAGATTTGTAAGTGCGGAGAGATCTGGGATGGTGGTAAGCCAATTTTGGCCGAGGTCAAGCACTTTAAGAAGTCTTCACAAATCGGGGAGTAGCCACTGCTTCTATGAATATTAAATTCGTTATGGATAAACGAGTTCATTTTTGTGAATTGAGAGGATTTGCATTTTTCGAACAGGAACAGCCAAGCCGTTTTTTAAAGACTCCTATCCTCTTTATCCAAAGTGTGCCAAATCTAAATGTGGTAAGGCACATGAATTGCAATTTTTTATAGAAATGAAGGAACATGAATATTGAATCACCAGATTTAGATGTCGAGCAAAGGCCGGTCCTTATTATCGACGATGACCTTGGGATTCGTGAGACTTTAAGTTTGATACTCGAAAGTCAGGGTTATGCCGTGTTGACAGCAAGTGATGGCCAGGATGCTTTGAGAATACTCAAAGGTGCCAGTCAGCTTCCGGGCATAATTCTTTTAGATTTGATGATGCCCGTAATGAACGGGTGGCAATTTCTTGAAAATGTTAGTCATGACGAAAGACTTGCCGGCATTCCAATTATTGTAGTCACCGCTTTTTCAGCTGGTTTGCCAGTGATCCAACCGAAGGCCGTTTTGACCAAGCCACTTAATCTCAATCTTCTTTTGGAAACGGTAGCGAAGTACTGCATTTGAAGAGTCTATCTTCGCTTCAGACGGCCCTTTTGAAATTGATTTCTCACCTAGTTCGGACTATTGTATTTTGACTTAATGGGCGGCGAGCGTAGCCAGTCGCGGGGAATTCGACCACGAAGAGGCAGCATGAGATTAATTTCTAAATTGGAATTAGCTAACTCACTCCAAAATTTAAAGTTGCCTGGTTACAGTCTAATAGAAACCATGTACCATACTGGCGACAAAGGAATTGCCATCTGGCGAGCTCGAAGAAATTCTGATCAACTGCATGTTGTCATTAAGGTCCTTGATCCAAAACGTTGCCAACCGAGGGAGGTTGAGCAACTGAAAAATGAATTCACTATTGGTAAGCTTCTCAACCTGCCTTCGATCATCAAGATCATTTCATTAGAAACTTGCGATGGAAAGTTAGCTCTAGTGAAAGAAGATTTTGATGGTCAGCCTCTTAGAGATGCTCTAATAGGCCCACTCAAAGTAGAGAGCTTTCTCACTCTAGCCATTCGAATTGCGAAATCTGTGGCAGAGATCCATGAACTCAACATCATTCACAAGAACCTCAATCTCGATAATATCTTGGTGAGCCTCAGCAGCGGAGAGGTCAAAATCGACAATTTCGGAATTGCCTCGCAGGTTCCTCGCGAAAAAATGGGTATCGCGCCCCTGACCTTCATAGAGAGTTCATTCCCATTCCTAGCGCCTGAACAGACTGGCCGGATCAACCGGTTGATCGATGACCGATCCGATTTGTACTCGCTTGGAATTATTTACTTCAAGATGATTACAGGTCGGCTTCCTTTTCAAGCCACAGAACCTCTGGAATGGGTCTACTGCCATATTGCCCGCATGCCTCCTTTGCCTACGGAAATGATTCCAGACCTGCCGGAAATGATTTCACAGTTGCTGATGAAATTAATGGCCAAGGATGCTGATGATCGGTATCAAAGTGCGGCCGGACTTAAGTATGATCTCGATCTTTTTCTTCATCAATGGGGAACTCAGGGTCTAATCAAGCCGTTCCCCTTAGCTCAGAAGGATATTTCAAGTCATTTCCAGATCCCACAGAAGTTGTATGGGCGCGAGAAAGAGCTGAGTGAGTTGACTGATGCATTTAATCGTGTTGCCGACGCCGGGCCGTTCGAACTGATTCTGGTATCCGGCGATGCCGGAATGGGAAAGTCCTTCTTGGTTCAGGAGATCCAAAAATTAGTCGTTCGCAAGCACGGTTTTTTTCTCTCCGGGAAATTCGATCAATACAAGCGTGATATTCCCTATGCTACTGTCACTCAGGCGCTTCATCAATTAGTTCTGCAGCTTCTTGCTGAAAACGAAGAGCAAATTTCCTTCTGGAAACAGCAGCTGCGGGATGCCTTGGGTGTGAATGCTCAACTTATTATCGACATCGTTCCCCAACTCGAATACCTGATTGGCCCACAGCCACCTGTTCCGAGTCTTTCACATGGTGATGCCGAGAGCCGGTTTCATAAGGTCTTTCAAACTTTCTTGAGTGTATTCACAGACGCAGGAAAGCCGATAGCATTCTTTCTCGACGATCTGCAATGGTTGGATGCAGGCAGTCTCAGGCTCATGCAATACCTAGTCACACGTCCGGAAACTCAGGGTCTTTTGATGATCGGAGCGTTTCGAGAAACAGAGATTAGCCCCTCTCATCCGCTTACAGTCATCCTCAATCAGGTTGGAAGCTTCGAAGCAAGATTGAAAAATATCATCAGTCTCGAACCCCTTTCCATTGAATCTCTGAATCAACTGACCGCTGATGCGCTCCACTGCAAAACGCCTCGATCTCGTCCCCTGACGGAACTGATTTTCAGGAAAACACAAGGCAACCCGTTTTTCTTCAGTCAATTCCTAATGACCTTATATCAAGAGGGGCTACTTAGATTTGATCCCAAACAAAGATTCTGGACGTGGGATCTTCATGAAATTCAGGCGAAAAACTTCGCTGATAACGTGGTCGACCTGATGATAGAGAAAATCAAGCGCTTTCGAATTGAAACCCAGAGAGCGCTTTACTTGGCCAGTTGTATCGGAATCGAGTTCAATATTCAGATTTTGGAGATGATGAGTGACGGGGCCAAAGAGGTTCTGGAATCCGATCTCCGGGATCCCATCCAAGAAGGATTGATTTTTTACCATCAAGGCAGATGCAAATTCCTGCATGATCGGGTCCAGCAGGCAGCGTATTCGTTCATACCCGAAGACCAGCGGCCCCTCAGTCATTTGACCATCGGTCGACGTCTCCTGAGTCACATGGATGAGGACCAAATCAGGGAGAATTTATTTGATATTCTAAATCAGTTAAACCATGGAGCCCTGTTACTCGAATCCCAAGTCGAAAAAACTCGAGTCTCCCACCTCAATCTCTCGGCAGGACGTCGAGCAAGAGCTGCTGCTGCTTATCTCTCAGCAACCACATATTTCAATCAGGGAATGGCTTTGCTTGCCCCGGATAGCTGGGATACCGAATATCAACTCACTTATGACCTCTATCTTGAGCGGGCTCAGTGCGAATGGGTCTGCGGCCGTTTAGAAGTTGCCGAGGAGCTGCTCTCAACGCTTCTGGCCAATGCCCATGGGTGTGCCGACCAGGCAGGGGTTTATCAAGCTAAGATTGAACTTTATATAACTCTGGGCCAGTACCAACAAGGTGCACTCATCGCATTAGCTGCGTTCTCAAAACTTTTCAATATGACCTTCCCACTCCATCCAACCCTGGATCTGGTTAAAAAAACAGCAAATGAGACTTTGCAAGAACTCCAAGGACGATCTATGGAGGATTTGCTTCACCTACCCACCATGACAAACCCAGAGATAAAAGCAGCCGTGCGTTTGCTGGCCACGTCATTGCCAGGGGCTTATATGATTGACCATAAGCTCCATGATTTGTTTTCTTGCCAGATTGTACGCCTTAGCCTTCAATACGGCTTTGCTGACGGCTGCCCGCACGGATATGTCGTCTTTGGAGCGGTGTTGGGTCATACGCTAGAAAAATGGGAACAGGTATCTCCATTTGCAAAATTGGCCTGCGATTGGGCAGAGCAACCTAGATTCACGGGGAGCAAGGCGAGCACCTACTTTACGGTCGGAGGTTTTATCTATCATTGGATTAAGCCTTTCAATCAAGTCCTTCCCTGGTTCGAACGAGCCTACCAGGAAGCCATCATTACGGGTGAGGTGAATCATGCTTGTTGGTCCTTAAATTCGATTGTAGAGGCTCAATTTTTTATGGGAGAGTCTCTCAGTGAAGTGGCAGCTGTAGCGAGAAAATACCTCACTTTTACTGAACAAGCCCAATATGGAGGAGTACATGAGGCAATTTTAGGGTTTTACGAAATTGTTCAAAAATTGCAGGAAAACCTGGCGAATACTTCTGTTGAGTTTCAAAAAGTGCCTGCGCTGATGAGGGAATGGAAAGAAGGGCCATTTAATGCCTGCTACCCTGCTTTCATCTTCTATGCACTTTTATTCGGGAACTTCAAAGAGGCGGTTGCCTTATCTATACAGGGAAGAAGGACACTTGACACTTTCGTGGGGCTGCCGCCTATGGGTGACTATTGTTTTTACTCTTCTCTCGCATTTGCAACAGGTTATGATTTTGCTTCGCCAGATCAACAGAAAGAATACAGAGAAATACTCAACACCGTTCAAGCAAAATTCCAAATCTGGCAGAAAACCTGTCCTGAAACCTTTCTGCATCAATATGCCTTGATCTCTGCTGAAATCGCTAGAATAGACGGCAAAGATTTGGAGGCCATGCAGTATTACGAGCAGGCGATCCGTTCCGCCCGTCAAAATGGATTCATTCAAGTCGAAGCCATTGCCTATGAAATCGCTTCGTGGTTCTATCGGGCACGAAAGTTCGATGATATCGCTGACACTTATCTCTACAAAGCCCGATCGTGCTATGCAGGGTGGGGTGCTACAGCGAAAGTTCAACACCTTGACAGACTTTATCCGCACCTCTTTCGGAAGGCTCAAAGCTTCAGCTCCGACAGTAGGTTCCCCACTCGAGTTGAACAGCTAGAACTCCCCTCCATGGTGAAAGCAGCGCAAACAATT
>JBDSKY010000044.1:0-3025 GCA_039916675.1 Bdellovibrionia bacterium | reverse complement strand
GCCGCCTTTTCAGCGCGCCCACGAGCCTCTCCCAATGCCGCTGCCAATCCCTTGACGCCTTCAACGATTTCTAGACTGCACTCATTAAACTTAGGCAGCAGTTGCTTAGCTCGGTCCAATCCATAATCAGAACTAATTTCAAGTTTATCAATCTGCGTAGCGAGACGTTCCAACTCTCTAAAATTATTATCTAGATTTAATGCTAATTGGCCAAAAGCCGACAAATCCTGCAAATTTAAAGGTGACATATCAGGAAAGAATACTACAAATTGGAAAGAGAACCAACTCTATGCAAACAATCACCCCATTTTTAAAAAATTAAAGATCAGCAATTGGATATTTTAATATTTCAATCGCCGCCCAATTGAAGGAACCATTGGTCCAAAGAAATCCCTCTTGAGTGGGATATTTATTGGAATCGAGGGCGGGTTTTTTCACCGTTTCCACGTTTAGGCGTTCATACATTGAACCTCCATCAGCATAAGTCTGAGCGATGGCATTTACCCATTTTGTCGCTATTCGCACTGCATCAGCTTTAAAGCCGTACCTATTCAATCCTGCGATAGCCATGACCTGAAGAGGGGCCCAGCCGTTATTCCCATCCCATTGATGAATAGAGCTCACAAGTTCCGTAGCCATAAGGCCACCCGGCTTTTCAAGGATGGGTAGAGTACCATTTCTTACGGACTGAGCTTGTATTCTGCTTGCTGCACCAACAAAAAGTGGAACAAAGGTTTCTGATGAAAGAATATTAACCCTTCTATTCGTTCCCAAATGATAGGCTTCAAAACGACCTTTGGGGGAATTCCAAAGAAATTTACTTATCGCACGTTTCCGATTTCTAGCAGCAGTATTAAATTGGTCACGCTCAGCATTCATCCCTAGCTGATGGGCTATCCAAGAAAGATCTTTCTCGGTTTTATACAGCATAGAATTTAGCAATGGGCCTGCAATGTGGGTCGCCTGGTTCTCAAATACTTCAGTGAAATCTAGCCCTGATTCAGCTCCCGCACGAACATCACGGTACTCCTTACCAAGGGCGACCTCATTGTCAGCACTGTGACGCTCCGGACGAGGCAAATTAATATCATCCCAGTGATGATTTAATCCCGTTTTTACATTAAAACGTTTCTGGGGATCCATCCAAAATCGAACGTAATCCAACTTAATCAAAGGATAAGCTCGCTCTTTCAACCATCGCTTCAATCGATCCTTTTGCTCAGGATTTTTCTGAATTGAGGCATCATAAACTTCACGAACCATCGAAGAGAGAAAAGGAGGCTGCGATCGGGAGAGAAAATAATCCCTTCCGCCGTTAGGAACAAATCCATACATTCGAACACTACTTAAGAAGTTTTCCACTTGCATCTGTGCAATCTCTAAGCGGCCAGTAGCAAGAAGTCCTTTCATCCCAAAGTATGAGTCCCAATAGTAAGCTTCCTGAAAACGTCCTGCAGGAACCAGAATAGGATAAGGAGCAGGAAGCAAACTTCCTCCTCTAGCCGGTTTAGGCTGTTTTAGAAGCCTTTCCCAGGTATTCTCGGTATACTGAAAGGCGGCATCAATTTTAGTATCCCCACTGTTCATCTTGAATTTTGGTAATGCTAAATCCTTGACAGGGAGAAGCTCTACCGGGTGCTCATAAGCCTCACCAATATAATGTTTGAGAAAGTTACGCTGGCACTCTAATAAGACTGTCTCTTTCTCGACGCTCCTCAATGCATTCTGCCCCACAATCAAAAGCTCGGCTGAGGAGAGATTTTTAGATCGAAGGTCGGAGAGTATCTTATAATCATTAAAGGCATTCAACGATCGGGCGCACTCCAATAATGGGTCAACTAAACCTGCTGAAAGGGGTGTCGGACTACACCAATTTGCCGTAGGTATCGTAGGACTAATTGAGAGGGCTTCTACAGATAAAGTCTCAGGATAAAGAATTCCGGCCTTTCTCAAATCGATGAGTTGGGTCGCCTTTCGCATTTCAATATCTGAGTGAGCGTCGGAAACTACTAAATCACTCAGAAATTTATAGACACAATCCTCAGTAGGTTCGTTCGGCGAACCCACAGCCCATTCTCCCTGAAGAGCAATGAATAAAGGCATTCCAATAGAAAGTATTTTAAATAGAGTAAAATTTTTAGGCATTTTCTTAAAATTGAATCCAAGTGTGAAATTAATAGACCTTGTGTGGGCCGTTTGGATCCCAGTGCACCTGGACCATATGGATTTCCAACTTATAAGTCAACTAAGAAAATATACCTAAGCGAAGCTGAGACAGGAATTCGAGATTAAATTTGACCGTCAATGGTTACTAAAGCCATACTCACCGTAGCTAATTCGTCACGATGAAAAGTCTTCAATTCTTTGCAATAGAAGTAGTACTGATTAGCGGCATCCAGTTCACTTTGGGACGCTGTTCCCAAGCTATGCAACCTAGCTATCGCGGAGCCGGCAGTAGCAAAAGCTTGGTTCGCCTTGGCTAATTCAGTCGTATGAAACAATTTTTTAATCCGTAAATCGGTTGAACCCTGTTCCTGGTAAAACTGTACTTCGGCTATTTCTGAATCTTGACGAATATTAGCGCGTACTGCATAGATTTTTCTTTGATTCTTTGCGTACATTCCCTGTGGTATATTTCGAATAAGCTCATGAAATTCAGGATCACGGACGGCCTCAGCCTTGGCGTCTTTAAGGACTCGGGCATTTTGTTCTTGCCTAAGAATTTTAGGATCAGTTCCTTCTTCTACCTCATCTAGGCCTTCAATTTCGGCTTCAAACTCAAATATTGATGCAATCTCCTCAGCGAAGGTAACCCCTTTTGCCCGAGAATTACCTGCGGCCGATGCCAAAGAAGCAGACAAAATCAATATTCCACCCAATGCTAAGTAAGAGAAACCACGAAGAGAGCACAAACGATCTAATTTTTTTATAGCCATGACTAAACTCCTAAATAAACCACCACATCTGCTGCGGCAGTCGGGCATTTATACTTAAGAAATATATAAAAGTCACGAAAATAAAGATC
>JBDSKY010000043.1:0-8349 GCA_039916675.1 Bdellovibrionia bacterium | reverse complement strand
AATCCTCCGGACTTATTATAGAATTCCTTTAGTCGTAATGATTCAAGAAAATGTCATTCGTATGCTAAAAAAAAGCGCCGCCTCATAACAAGGCGGCGCTTTATTCTTTTAAAACAAACCTATTTCTAGGTCAGATCGATAGGATCTATTCTTCGTCTTTTCCACCCTTGAAAGCGGCCTTAAGCTTTTCGCCCAAAACATCTCCCATGGAGGTCTTACGGGAACGCTCACCTACGTATTGATCGTAGTTAGCGCGCTCTTCGGTTCGACCCAATTGCTTAATGGATAGACCAATTCTTCGTTCCTTTGGCTCGATGGACAGAATCTCTGCTCGGATCTTGTCATCTGGCTTGAGAATATCAGCTGGCTTCTCAATGCGGTGATCGGCAATCTCACTCACATAGATCAAGCCTTCAATGCCTTCTTCAAGCTCAACGAATGCGCCGAAGTCAGTCAATTTGGTCACGATACCATCCACGGCTTGGCCCTGGCGGTAACGGGACTTGATATTTTCCCAAGGATCGCGTTCAAGCTGCTTAATTCCGAGTGAGAACTTCTCAGCGGTCTTATCGATGCCAAGAACTACTGCTCTGACATGATCGCCCTTCTTGAATTTCTCAGATGGATGAGCAAACTTCTTGGTCCAAGCAATGTCGCTGATGTGGATCAAGCCGTCAATTCCAACACCGATGTCAATGAAGACACCGAAATCGGTAACAGACTTGACTTCACCTTCAGCAATGGTGCCGACAGGAAATTTGAGTTCCAATGCATCCCATGGATTTTCCTGAAGCTGTTTCAAGCCCAAGCTAATACGCTTGTTCTTGGAATCTACTTCTAGAACTTTGCATTCCACTTCGTCGCCAACATTAATCAGCTTCGATGGATGTTTCACTCGTTCAGTCCACGACATTTCGGAAACATGGATAAGGCCTTCAATGCCGTCTTCCAATTCCACGAATGCGCCGTAGTCTTTCAAGCTAACAATCTTGCCTTTGACTTTTACGCCAACAGGGAATTTGTATTCTGCATCATCCCAAGGATTAGGTGAAACCTGTTTCAAACCAAGAGAAACACGTTCTTTTTCTCGGTCATACTTAAGAATCTTAACTTTGATTTCATCGCTCACAGCAAAGAGTTCACTTGGGTGCTTAATACGGCCCCAAGACATATCAGTGATGTGTAGCAAGCCGTCCATACCACCCAAGTCAATGAATGCGCCGTATTCAGTGATATTCTTCACTGTTCCGGTCACAATTGCACCTTCTTGAAGGTTGGCTAAGGTTTCGGCACGTTGAAGTTCACGCTCATGAGCTACAACAGCACGACGGGAAAGTACGATATTTCCACGTTTTTTGTTGAACTTGATGATTTTGAACTTCAGCTTTTTGCCTAAAAACTTATCCAAGTTTTTGACAGGCTTAGTATCAATCTGACTACCTGGCAAGAATGCTTTCACGCCGATATCGACGGAGAGTCCGCCCTTTACCTTGGCAATGACAGTTCCTTCGACTAACTGATCTTTTTCACAAGCTTGTGAGATTTCGTCCCAAGCTCGGATAATTTCAGCTTTGTCTTTGGAAAGCAGCATAAAGCCGTTTTCCATTTCCATGCGCTCAAGATAAACGCTGACCACGTCGCCTACAGCAACATGAGCAACTCCGTGAGCATCTTTAAATTCTTGAATGGGGACCAAGCCTTCACACTTGTATCCAATATCGACTGTCGCGTATTCCGAACCGATTGATACGATCGTTCCGTCTACAACTTCGCCTTCTTTGATTTCTTGCTGCCTTTGTGAGGCCTCAAAAAGTTCAGCGAAATTTTCCTCTTGATCGCTTAAGTCGTTTAATGATTCTTCTGGATTTAGATCGGATGAGAATTCATCCATCCAGCTTTGATTTTTAGGGAGTGGCTGAGCCTTTTTTGGGGTCTCAGCGCCAGTGGTTTGCTTACCTACCATATTAAGTTATCGGGCCTTTCTTTACACCTTTACGGTGTCACCTTGGGGGTACTCTGAACCGCAAAGCAGTCGTAATGAGTACTCGCCCATCGAAATCCGAAAAAACCGGAATTCCGTTGTGGGACTTAGGTATAGAGACCCAAACACCCTTTGTCAAAGGAGAAATGGGGTATAATCCACCTTTTTACTCAGAATCTAATTTGAACTAGAGAAACCCTTGGCGTCTTCGCAAAGCGCGTTGGTAAAGATTCAGTGTGTTGATCACTCTTTTCCTACGGTCATAATGAAATTTAACATGGATCCGAGCTCGTTTTCCCATCTCGACCCTCTCTTGAGGACTATCCAGCAAAATTCGAATTTGTCTTTGTAAATCAAAGGCATCGTCGGGTCGAGTGAGTAAACCAAACTCCTCTCGCTCCCCCACAATCTCCCCGGCACTTCCACCCCTCGATATTATAACAGGGCATTCCATAGCCATGGCTTCAATAGCGACCAACCCAAAAGCCTCTTGGCGAGAGGGCATGGTAAAAATATCCAGGGATCTCATAACTTGAGGAATGTTAGCATGGTAGCCTGCGAAAACTACCTGATCCTCCAGGTGAAACTGGACCACCATCGCTTTTAACTCCTGGAGATGATTTTTATCGCTGAAGGCGGTCTCCTCTCCAACAATCACAAATTTCAGCTTTTCATGTGACTTGAGGCTTTTCAATAGCCCTGCCGCAGCCTTGATAAACGTAGATTGACCCTTTGCAGGATCAATGCGTCCCACGAGCCCCACAACGATTGTTTGGGTATCCGCACCCCAAACTCCACGCTGACGCGCAATAGCCTCATCTTCCAGGGCAGACGGTTCAAAAAGCCTAAAATCTAACCCAAGGTGAACCACTTTGACCCGACTGCGCCGGAGGGGATGAGTCTCCAGGATATTTCTCCGGACCGATTCACTAACGACCATCAGCGAATCTAATCTCCTATAGAGTGCTCGGTGAATAAAATCTTTCTTGTTGTGGTCATTCATAATATGCCGCGTCGCGACAAGCGCTACATCGCTCTTGCCCCAAAGCCATGGCACAATCGAACCTAAGAGAGATGTCTGATGCGTGTGGATTAAATTTACACCCTCTCCTAGTAAACGGTGAAGCTCTCCACGGATGATCCAATCAAAATAATTCTTAGGTGAAAACGAAAGAGGAACTAAAGTGACCTTGCCATGTCCACCCGCCAATAAATGCGTGTGAACCGGACTATCCTGCAGGCAGAGGACCTGAACTTTGAGGCCAAGAGTGAATAAACCCAGCGCATCATGAACAGCAACCTGTTCCAATCCACCCCAGGCATGAGACAAACAGACAACAAGACAATTCAATCTTTCATTTAAAGCGCCGGCGCTTGCAATTAAAGTCTCCTCAAGAAGGCTGTCCTCGGTTGCAATCGTGCCGATCGTCGTAGGAAGACCACTAAATGCGGAATCCAGTTTTAACCTCGCTCCAAACGGTGTCAGCATAAATTCCTTTGAGACACTCCAATTTTTTTTCAACTATCAGTTTACAGGTATTACTTTCACATGGCCAGCAATCCACTGGATTCATCGAAATTTGAACCCTACCTGATCCCATGGGTTCAGTGATCAGAGGATTACCGCCTCCCCATATCACCTGTACCGGCGAACCGCAAAGCGAAGCTACATGAGCTAATCCTGAATCATTGCAAACAGATAATTTAGCGTTCTTAAAAACTTTCCAATAACTTGCAGGAGTTCCCTTGCCCGTCCAATCTAGAAGTTTCAACTTTCGATCACCCTCCCACTCCGCAGCAATGTCAGACTCGGCGATTCCACCTACAACTACTCCGACCCAGCCTCTTTCTTCCGCTATTTTACGAGCTAAATCAGCAAAATAACGAGGTGGCCACCTTCGTGACTCAGCAGTACTCCCTGGCGCTAGCACCCAATAAGGGCCTGGGGGTGGTTCAAGGGGTTCTGCATCAGGCCAAGCCTTCTCGGCATCGAACTCTTGGACAATTCCTGGAACTCCAGGGTCGAGGTTATTGAGCGCTGGAATTCCCCAAAAATCTTTACCTACTTTTATTCTCGGGTCAGGGTTCCGAAGCAATTTCAAATAAGCTTCAGAACGATGAGATCTGGAAGGGGCCCCCGGCTGATGTTTTGTTGAGGCCTTTTCCCAACTTACCGATTGATTGAGCAGGAACCCTCTGCCTTCGGTTGAATAGCCCACCCTGAGCTTGGCGCCGGAACGGAAAATTAACCAGGCTGAGGAAAACGAATTTGGCAATGTGATCCCTAAATCCCAAGGACCCATACGTCGCAGGATTTCGGCACCTCTCTCCACTGCGTCCAGGCGACTCAACAATGTAGCATGAAGAGACCTAGGAAGGACTACAACATGGTTCACCAAGTTTTTAAACTGAACTGACTGAACCCATGGAGGACACGCCACAGTAATTTCTGCTGAAGGATGGGCTTCTCGCAAGAAATGAAAAAAAGGATAGGATAAAATCTGGTCTCCAATCCAGTTGGGGGTACGGACCAGAATTTTTTTTATAGGAGCCACCATGCGTTTCACATCTCACCCAGCTTGTATCGCACTCCATTGAAGCGCACGATTTATTTAGTTGAAGGAGACGGAGCCAAAGTTGCGGGCGGGGTCCCCAATTCTACTCGTTTTAAATTAGCTACCACATATCCTATACGCACTTTGGCTTCCAAGCGAAGCGGAATTCGACGATCATCGTCGGTTAGCCACAGGAAGCTATCACCACTTTTTTTCAGAACCCCCTGATATTTCATTTCAGGCTTGATCACAAGCGCCGAGATATCCCCAAGGGGAGAACCCACGACCTCTCGACGAAGCACTGTACAGACGGCATCCCAGGTATTTCCTTCAGAGACTACAGGAATAGTCACGATGGCGCCAATAGTAAGCGGCACAGTACGCAGGTAATAGAGAGCGGAGATACTATCCTGCGAAAAAGGCTGGATCGGAGAAAACTTTTTAGTTTCCCGTAGAGGCTGTTCCGTGCGTGTGACCCGATCCCAATAGTAAGTTTGTTGTTTTTCAGAATCGTTAAGCTCTAGAGAATCTCGCTTCTGTTTGCTCTCGTCTAAAACGAGATGAAAGCGATGAGAAAAAAGGCCTTCATAATCAATGAAACTTTCAATGACATCATTGAGGGAATAAAATAAACTGAAAACGGAAGAACTCACCGCATTACCACGGACATGGTAAACTTTGCGATTGGCCATGGTCTTGAATGGCAGGACTTCCATAGTTAGCTCTCCCGCTCCTACGCCTAGATAAGAGATGCCATAAGTCAATCGCTCCGCTTGCCAGATAGGATCCTGAGCAGGCCGCCTGGTTGGATAGACGAAGGGAACTGCGGATAGTTTATCTGCGTTAGCCGTGTCTGTATCAAACTTTCCAGCTAACTTTTTGTTTTTCCGTTTCTTCGACTTGCCCACACGCGTTGAGTCTCTTCCATCCAACTGTTGATCGGAAGCTAGCGCCCGCTCAGCGGTGAGGCCTTCATCACTACCTTTCAGCAATGAGGCAGCTTCCTTATAGTCAAAGCGTTTTCTTAATTCTGGAGGCAAATCGGGAGGCAATTCATTTGAAGTCTGAATTTGTTTAACAGATCCGCTGACACAGCCATTCATACCAACGGTGCCGCCTATCACCAAGAGTGTTGTTCCTACTACCCCCGCGATCTTGGCTCTGCAATTTCGGTACATTTTTTCAGTGTAAGAGACTTTCAGCAATAAGTCGAGCCGCAGGGTGTGAAGCAGAGAGCGTCAAATTGTTGTTTGGGCTTGAATTTGGATTGGCATTTTGAATTTTCCGACGCCAAAACTTGTAAATACATTATTTCCGAGCCCGCCCCTCATTCCACTCCCCCGTTCTTAAAGGAGTTAGGTCGCCTTTATAACGTCTATGAGTCCATAACCATTGCTCGGGATGAGCAAGCACGCTTTTCTCAATGATCCTTACATAAGCTGCAGTATTAGCCGCAAGCTCAAAATTAGCATCCGAATGCTCTTCCCATTTCAAGGGTGCTCCAATGGCCACAGTCCAACGCCCATCGGGTTTACGGAAATTTTCAACTGGTAAAACCGTTGTCCCAGTCCGCTTAGCCAAAATTGCCAGCACAAGTGAGGTCCCAACATAAGTATTAAACAAAGGAACTCTTACACCCACCGGAGGCCCTGTGTACTGGTCAAGCACAATACCCACAGCGCCGTTTCGTTTCAAATGTCCCAATACATCACGCATCGTTCTGGGCTCGTAGGTCCCGCGTACTTTACATTTCAAACGCCCTCTTAAGATCCCTTGATGGATCCATTCTGGCTTCAAGTGTTTAGTCACAAGCATTAGATCAGCTTCAGCAATCAACCCGCCAGCTCCAGCCATTACTTCCCAATTACCAACATGGCTCGACAGAAATATGAGGCCCTTGCCTCGCTTTTGAGCTGCCTGGACGTGCTCTTTGCCGGTGAGATCTACATATTTCAAAACGAATTTCTGCATCGAACCGAAGACCATCAAGATCTCTAAGATGAGATTACCCAGATGCTGGTAACTCGCGCGAAAAATACGATTTTGAGTATCGATGTCACCGGGAAACGCGAAGCTCAAATTCTGCCTAATTACTTTAGCGCGAAACTTCAATGCATGAAGTAACGACCCGAGGAGATTACCTAAAAAGCCCTGCAAACGTCGCGGCAGGACTCCGTAAATATTTCCCATGAGTTGAAAAATTACAAGACCGACTGTCCCCACAATCCCTTTGACCAAAGCTCCCGCCCCTCTTCAAATACTAAGTTAAGTTCTAAAACTACGATTTCTGACTTAAGCACTCCGAGGTCACGCCACTTGACCCAATCTTTGCCTGTGATCGCAATTCGGCAATTTTCTGATTGAGCCTGAACCAACATTTTTTGAACCGTATCACGACCATAACGTGCATGATCCTCAAACGGAATCCGTTTTACGATCTGATAACCGGCATGAAGAGCACTCAAGTAAACTGACTCCTCATCCGCAACACCGGTAACTAGCCAAACTGGAATATTTTGAACCGGAGCCAATAGAAACCGAACTCGAACTCTCGGCAAACCGTAAGTGATGGGTTCTTCGTCGCCTTTCGTCCAAATAAGCAAATTCGCATTTTTCACAGCACTGGTCTTATCTCTGAACAAAACCTGCCAAGGCTTAGCCGACGTTAATGCAACAATTTCTAAATCCTTTTCTATTCGCCAGTTCTGAAATCCATCATCTAGAATTACTAAATCTATTAGACTCTCAGCTTTTGCTAATACCTTTTGATACTGTCGGTATCGGGAAGCTCCGACTCCTATGTATGTATTAGGGCACAGGACTTGGAGTAGTGCAGCCTCATCCCCAGATTCCCGAGCGTTCGCCCGAGGTCCATCGGGGAAAAGAATCCCTCCTTTTGACTCCCACGTCCCTTTATATCCTCGAATGAGAATACAGGTTTTAAGCCCTAATTCAGCGGCTTCGTTCGCAATCTGTGCCACTAAAGGAGTTTTACCTGCCCCCCCTATTTGAATATTTCCAACACTAATCACACGGGCATTCAGCTTTTTCCTCTTCAAAATACCGACTGAGGATAAAAAGCGAGCTGTAGTGGAAAGAGTCGTCAATACACTGGAACCAGCGCCAATCAATACAGACTGCAGGAGAGCCGTAGGCTTTTTTGTTCTCCCCGCTTTCAATTAGCTAACCACCCGGTACGAGCAACTGCCAGGACTTCTTCTGCTGCATACGCACTCGGGCTCCTGTCACCACTTCGAATTCCGATTCGAAGCTTTTCAAATCCCTCTAACATCTGCTTGCGGGTCTCATGATGAGTCAACAACATAACAACATGTTTAGAAAGAAGCTCAGGCGTAACTTCTTCACAAAGAACTTCAGGAACAATTTTCCCAGAAATTAAATTCACTAATCCGACAAAACCTTTGTAGCGCATAACGTTTCTATATATCCATATTCCGGTACGACTAGGGCGGTACACAACAACATGGGGACATTTCAACAGGCCGGCTTCCAAGGTCGAGGTACCAGATTTAATCAGACCTGCGTCAGCAGCAATGAGAGAAACGGCAGAGTTTCCGTGTGATACCGATAGCTCCAGGTGATCCTTGTCCGGATTTTTTTCCTTCTCACTCCACCGACTGACACGAAGCTTCGCCGAGGCAAGATCAGCCGTTTCGGGAAAGGGAATCAGCACTTTGAGTTTCTCGGCCACCCCGTTAACTTTTTTAAGGTACCCACTCTCAAGTAGCTCTGGCACCGCAAGAACTGCGGCACTTAGCATGGTCTCTAGATGATACTTAAGCTCCGAGTCCC
>JBDSKY010000042.1:0-3271 GCA_039916675.1 Bdellovibrionia bacterium | reverse complement strand
GTGGGCGCAAACCCAGATTTATATGATGTTCAACCCGTCTTGGATGAAACCACACCAGGGGTTAAAAAGGCCGTATTGGTTATCGTAACCTCAGACCGCGGACTTTGTGGTGGTTTTAATGCCAATGTCATTAAGGCCGCAACTAAGTGGATAAATTCCAGTGCGAATAAGTCACGCCCAGTAGAGATGTCTTTCGTAGGACGAAGGGGCCACGATTTCTTTAAAAATCGAAAAGTCACCGTGGGCACTTACTTCGCTGAAGCAGGCGGTAAAGTTAGCTTTCAGAAAGCAAAAACTTTGGCCAGTGCTTTGGTTGAGCGCTTCCAAAAAGGTGATGTCGAAGAAATCAAAATTATCTATAATGAATTTAAAAATGCGGCTACTCAAGAAGTGGTAGTAGATAATTTCCTACCTATTCGATCTGCTGAGTTTGCTCAAGCAGGGGAAACTGCGGGAAAAGAAGGTTTTTCGGAATCTCAAACTGCAGCGAATTATTTGGTAAAGCCGGGAGCCAAAGAGGTTTTCGGTGAGCTCTTGTCACGAAACTTTTCAATTCAATGCTTTAGAATTTTATTGGAGTCTCAAGCGGGAGAGCACGGCGCACGTATGTCGGCAATGGAGAATGCGACTAAAAATGCGGGCGAAATGATTCAGAGTCTGACGCTTCAGTACAATAAGCAGCGGCAGGCTGGTATTACTAAAGAGTTGTTAGAAATTATTTCGGGTAGTGAGTCTCAAAAAGGTTAAGTTTTACAGAGCTAAATGTTTAGGTCATTTATTGAAGGAGAGTAGAGTTATGTCAGCGACAGCTAAACCAGAAAATCTGGGACGGATCAAGCAGGTGATCGGACCGATTGTAGACGTTGAATTTGATGCGGGACGATTGCCTGCAATTTTTCACGCCGTAAAAGTTACTAACCCTGCAATTGATTCAACCAAGTGGAACCTAGTGCTCGAAGTGGCTCAACACTTGGGCGATAATACAGTTCGCTGTGTTTCCATGGATGCTACCGATGGTCTTGTTCGCGGTCAAAGTGCACAAGATACGGGTGACCAAATCCAGATTCCAGTCGGTCGTGAAACTTTGGGACGAATCATGAACGTGATCGGTGCACCCGTCGACGAAGCTGGCCCAATCGTCACTAAAAAGCACTATCCCATTCACAGATCTCCTCCTCCCTTTAAAGATCAGTCAGTGAATGTTCAGCCTTTCTTCACCGGAATTAAAGTTGTCGATCTCTTAGCTCCTTATGCTCGAGGCGGTAAAATTGGTCTTTTCGGTGGTGCGGGCGTGGGTAAAACCGTTCTGATTATGGAACTGATTAATAATATCGCTACTCAACACGGTGGTTTTTCAGTTTTCGCCGGTGTCGGCGAGCGTACTCGTGAAGGAAACGATCTCTGGATGGAAATGAAGGAGTCCGGAGTTTTGGCCAAGACTGCTCTAGTTTACGGTCAGATGAATGAGCCACCAGGTGCTCGTGCTCGAGTTGCTCTTTCCGCCTTGACGGTGGCAGAGTACTTCCGCGACGAAGAGAATCAAGACGTTCTACTATTTGTGGACAATATTTTCCGATTTACCCAAGCGGGTTCGGAAGTGTCAGCCTTGTTGGGTCGTATTCCATCTGCGGTGGGATATCAGCCTACTTTGGCAACAGAAATGGGTGAACTCCAAGAACGCATTACGTCGACGAATAAAGGTTCGATTACTTCTATTCAAGCGATTTACGTTCCTGCCGACGATTACACCGATCCAGCTCCAGCAACAACGTTTGCTCACTTGGATGCGACCACTAATCTTTCTCGTCAAATTGCTGAACTTGGGATTTATCCTGCGGTGGATCCATTAGCTTCAACCTCACGTGTTTTGGACCCTCAAATTGTGGGCGAAGAACATTACGGTATTGCTAGACGGGTTCAGTCGATTCTTCAGAGATATAAAGAGTTGCAAGATATTATTGCGATTTTAGGTATGGATGAATTGTCGGAAGACGATAAGTTAGCTGTTTCTCGTGCTCGTAAAATTCAACGCTTCCTTTCTCAGCCGTTCTTTGTGGCTGAAGCCTTTACCGGCCTCAAGGGTAAGTTTGTGAAAATTGAAGATACGATCCGAGGCTTCCGAGAAATTGCTGATGGTAAGTACGATGACTTGCCTGAGCAGGCCTTTTACTTGGTTGGCACTATTGAGGATGTGATCGAGAAGGCTAAGACTCTTAACTGATATTTGAGGAGTACTCATTATGAGTGAAGGTTTATTGCTTAGTATACTGTCGCCGGAACGCCGGTTGGTGGAAAAGATTCATGTGCAAGAGGTCACGTTGTCTGGAAGTGAAGGAGAGATTCAAATCCTTCCCGGCCATGCAGCGATGATCGGCACTTTAGAGACGGGTATTTTTAGCTACCGAGCCGAAGGCGCGGCTCCTGTAAGTGGAGTTATATCTTCGGGTTTCTTTGAAGTGAAAGACGACACAATCAGCGTTATGGCTGAAACTCTTGAATTAAAGAAAGAGATTGATCTCTCTCGGGCTCAAAAAGCTCAGCAACAAGCAGAGGAAACTCTGAAGGAAGCTGATCTTGATGAGCTTACATTCAAAAAGTATCAGTTAAAGTTACAGCGCGCGATTATTCGTCAGCGAATTGGCGCTGGAGACCACTGAGAGCGGCTTTGACGCAGGTGAGAAGCCACCTTTTGCAAGAATGTCTTGTCAAAGAAAGCGACGCAGCTTAATCTTATAAGAAAGAAACAACCAAGGAAGGTTGAGTATCAATTGAACGGGCAGCAAGGAAGCAGTCCTAAAATTCATCGATTTTTTAGTAATCTCTTTGAACAGCTGAACTCTATCGTGTATCCAAACGAGAGGCCGAGCCCAAAGGCTTGTCCTGTACGTCTACATCGTAAGCGTACATATTTTCTAAAGGATAACAAGTTGATGTTCGGGGCTTTATCTATTTATTTGTTGCTCTTAGTAAATGTGGCTTCTGCCGGGGTTTCCAAAAATGTTGCTGAGGATCTTCCAGAAAACTTTAAGGAAGATTTAGCCTCTTACATTGCAAGTATCCAAGAGTGGAATCAACTTATTCCCCAGAAGTTTAGAGATCTTCCTCAAGCGCTTCTCGGAGCAGGGGAATCCTTTGATTTTGAATCCATGAACGCTAAGCTTAACTCTCTTGAGTTTGGAGCGTTGAATTCACATTTGGCGGCACTCCATAAAAGTCGACGGGTGCGAAGGTACATGGCGGCAAAGCGCCGGATTCAGCGTCGGCTCCTTGC
>JBDSKY010000041.1:0-5377 GCA_039916675.1 Bdellovibrionia bacterium | reverse complement strand
GAAGGGAATTTCATGGCTTGCGCAGGCTTTGGCTAAGTTCACGGGCCCTTGTAGATTTTCTCGAAAGCATTGGTCAGGATAAACTTCAGCTTCATCCACCCTTACAAATCCAGCAGTATTAATTATCGCCCAGGGATTATGTTCCTTAAATGCTGCTTGGATACTTTCTTGGTGAGCAATGTCTAATTGGTCTCTGGAAAGGAGGCGATAAGGCAGACCTCGTGATTCACAAACTCTTGCGAATGCTTGACCTAGAGTGCCTCGAGCACCCGTAATCAGTAAGGGTTGTGCGTGTTCTCTGTGAGTGTTTTTGATTTTTTTGCCAGCTTCATTGGGGCCTGACAAATCAGAGAATTTTATTTTTTCTGGATAGGAAATTCTTGAGTCTTTCTGCCACCAGCCTGGATTATTTAATGTGGGTTGTTCGTACGAGCCTGTAGATGTTAATTCTTTTATCATTTTGGCAAGGACGGTAGGCCTTGGTGTAGGTGATCTAAGGTCAAAAACCCCGGATTCATAATAACCTTCGCACCGGCTCACTAGGCAGTGCCAATCAAAATGGCCCAATAATCCCCAGGCCGTTACAGCTTTTATTGGAATCCCAAGTTTTCTCAACTTCAATGCAGATTCCCATATATTCATGAACCACCGAATTTGTCCTTCGGGGGGAGCATTTAAATGAACCTCGGTAATTGCAATTGGAATTTTGTAGCGTTCCCAAGCCTCTTTGAAAATTTCCTGAGGGGAAATTTGCGGCGCGCCTCCAACTCTGACAGCCTCTATATCGGCATATTGGTTGTAGCCATTGCTTCCGTGAGACCAGGTAGGATATCGTTCCAGCTTTTCGTCAAGGTATCGATTACTTAATAGATAATGATTAATGCCAACCAAATCAGGTGGGCATGGATGCTCCGAGAACCAGATTAAGTCCTTAGGGTTGATCCCATTTTGGATTATAAAACGCCACAAGGGGTGTTTTACATTTACGCGCCCGCAGAGGAGATCCCACCCTAGCCACCGTCTTTCATTTTCGAAGTCAGCTTGATATTTCATTGAAGAAGTACTGGATGTTTTTCCAAGATCATCGGTTTGAATCAATCGCGCTTTTGGATTAATTTTACGAATTGCCTCCATCGCCAGTACTGTCGCACGACATTCATGGATTAATATTTGAAAACAATCTCGACTGGTTTTCTTATGAGGATACCATATTCCATAAAGGCCACTAAACCGTGCAGTGGTAAACAATTCGTTCAGTGGTGTATAATCTTCAATCCAAGGATAACGCTGGGCAAAGGCCGCCGCATAATCTCTTAGCTTTTCACTAAACTTAGGATCCAAAAGATGTGTGTATTTAGGTCCGCTACCATGATGAACAAAGCCGGCGATAGGGCGAATCTTTAACTCTTGGAGTCGAGCTAATCGACGATCTGGCCAAGACCAGTCTGCTTTTGCTAATCCTTCAGGAGCGATTCTTTCCCAAAGAAAGGGATAGCGTAATGTTCTTAAACCTATTTCTGAGAAAGCATTTAAATCTTCGATTCGATTATCGTGTCCACTCGATTTCAGCTGATCGAAATAGGTATCTTGTACGCGATTGACTGTGCATTCCACTCCACCCCAGAGCTGGAGTGTATTTACTTCCTCACAATTCACGTTGCCTCTAAAACGTAAATTGTGTTTTTTGTAATCGCTGCGTTCATCAAATCCGCCATGGCTTGCCATGTCTTATCCCATGACGTTTTAGATAGAAAATGATCAACACGTTTACACCATGTAGGATCTTTTGTTTTCAACTCTAATGCAGATTCAATGGACAAGATAAAATCAGCGACGGTATCTGCAATGTAAACTAGGCCTTCTTTGCCATAAGGTTGTGCGACATCAGTAATAGATGTGGATACTACAGGAATGCCCGCTGCTAGATATTCAGGTGTTTTAGTGGGACTGATAAAGCGGGTTGAATCATTTTTTGCAAAAGGTAAAATTGCGATATCCCATTCAGAAATATAGGCTGGAAGCTGCTTGTAAGTCTTCTGACCCAAGTAATGGATATTGGGTTGGCGAGGTAGTGCAGTCGCATCAATCTTTACAGTAGGGCCTAGTAGGATGATTTGCCAATTAGGGCGCTCTAAGGCAATACCATTTAGAAGGCTCAAATTCATTCGTTCGTCGATAACGCCGTAGAATCCGATTTTTGGCCCTGATATGTTTTGTTGGTCTTCCGGCACTTTCAGTGTTTGGGATCTTGCGTTGTGGAAATGTTCAAAGTCTATACTACTGGGAAAAGGATGAATGTTTGTGTGTCTCTCTTTCTTATACTCATATAAGCTTTGACCCCCTGTAAATACTACATCAGATAAATTGAAAAGCTGAGATTCATGAGTTAATATGTCAGGATGGGCTCCGTGAAACATCGAGAGCTCATCCATACAATCATAGATTACTGCACGTGGTTTTAATTGCTGAGTAAATGGGATAGCCATGGGTGTATAATACCAAAGAGCATAATCTTGGATTTTATATTGCTCAATAAAGCTGTCAATTAACTCGCGTTGAACTATAAACTTCTCTTCTTCACTTAGTTTCCCAGGAAGAGAAGGAACCACGACACTGATGCCATTTTGTTTGGTGTTTACTTCTAATGAGGGCAGACCATCATTAAAAATGGGTTCTTCTATGTAAAATACTGGGCGAGTTTTTGCAAAGCGAGTCATGAGATGCTGCGGTCTTTGGAAAACTGAATCCCATCTCAAATGTGAGAAAACGATCAGGGCGCAGTTGCTCCAGTGATGCATGATTTACCCCTTGTTATGATGGTTTCGTCCGTAGCTCGTTGAAACTTATACACTTTAAATGCCAACCTTTTAAAATGCGGTTCTACTGCTTGAAGCAGTCATGAAAAGCTTGCCTTGGGGGTAACTTTGAATATAGGGTGCCATACATCTGTATGGATACATGTCGAGTCGAAATCCCACGCCGCGTTGTTTGTATTTTGCTGAGTCGAATGCCCGCAGAAGGCTTTGATATTCAAGTGTTTGCGGAGGCTTGTCATCGATTTACGCCTAAAATCGCTATCCGTGCCCAGGAAGGTGTTTTTTTAGATATTACGGGATGTCAGAGACTTTGTTTGGAAAGTAACTTGTCTCTTCGAGTTCAAAGTTTAGCACGGCGATTTTCTTTAGAAGTGCAGATCGGTTTTGCAGAGGACGCACCTACGGCTTTGGCTATGGCCAGATACCGGCACTTTATTGGATATAATCTTAATAAATATCATCTACCTTTAGAGGCACTCTTAGATTATGCAAATCCCTTTGCACCTTTTTTAAGGGACGCCGATCTTACAAAAAAAGTTTTAAAGATTATTGAGACAAATAAAAAGTTAGGTTTGAAAAACGTAGGAGATTTTTTATCTCTTCCCGTTTTTAGTCTGGCTTCTCGTTTTGGAAGAGAAGGGGTAGAAATCCGCGCCCGAATCGGAGGTAAATTGGAGGCTCCCTGGCCTGCGTTTCAAATTCCAGAGCGTTTGATCGAAAAAGAAGATGTTGAAGAGACTGTTGGCCTTGAGCCACTTCTTTTTGTTTTAAAGAAGTTAGTAGATCGTGCCATGGCTCGTTTAAGAGGTTTAGGGAAACGCGCTTCCGTGGTTCAAATCGAATTCAAACTAGAACCGTGGTCTATTTTAAAAAAAACAAATCGAACTTGGCAGATTTCTTTTCCTTTGTCTCAAGGTTCGTCAATGGGAGTGATGCCAATTTTTCAAGAAAGATTGAATTTTGATTTAGCCAGGGATCCATTGCAAGCCCCTGTTCAAAAAATCGAATTTCATATTTTAGAGACTGTCCCAGGACGAAGCGCCCAGAGAGATTTCTTCGATCAAAAGGAAGAGGACTTAGAGAAATGGGGCGCGTTGATTAGTAGACTTGCTTGCAAATTAGGGAAGGACAACGTTTTCCACGCGATCCCTGTAGATCGTTACTTGCCCGAAAAATCTTGGACTAAAGCCATTGAGACTGCAAGTGCAACGGCTTCGGCTAGGATCGAGACTCAAGATCGGCCTGCTCGAATTTTAAAAAATCCCGAGTTCCTGCGGTTGGTTGGAAATTATGTGGTCCAGTCTAATGGCAAGCGTTGGAGAACGACTTATTGGAATGGTCCTGAACGATTATCGGGTGAATGGTGGAAGGACGCTGCTATGCGCGGTTTTGAGCGGGATTATTATCAAGTGAGTACGGAAAAGGGCGAAGAGCTTTGGATTTATCTCGACCGTCAAGACAATCCACCTAGCTTCTATCTCCATGGTTATTTCGATTAAGAGCGCATGATGTATGCTGAACTGATTTGTCGAACTCATTACTCATTTTTAAGAGGGGCCTCGCATCCCTCTGAAGTAGTTCAGAGAGCTGCAGAGCTGGGTCTTTCTGCGCTTGCGATTACAGATCGCGATGGAGTTTACGGGATTCCTAAAGCGTATCGAGCCAGCCAGTCTTGTCCACAATTAAAGCTTATTGTAGGGGCAGAGTTAACACTTGAAAATCCATTAGGAATGAATTGTCAAGTCATGTCCCTCCATCTTTTAGCAAAAAATCGAAACGGATATGGCCTCCTGTGCCGGCTTTTGACTGCAAGCCATGAGGGCCAGGAGAAAGGTAAGGCTTTGCTTTTATGGAGCCGTTTTTTGGAGCTGATGAGGGAGCCTTTCAGTTCAGGGTTGATTGCACTCATTAAAGCACCTGCTGAAGAAGCCCTCCCTTATAGGGTTCTAAAAGATCTTTTTCAAAATAGGATTTATCTGGCGCTTTACCGGGTTTTAGATGGAGAAGATCGTTCTCGGACACGAGGAATAGTTCAGCTGAGTCGTAAATTTCAGATTCCAATCATTGCCACTAATGATGTGCATTTTCACCTTCGGCCGAGACGAGTGCTACATGATGTATTGACTGCAATTCGAGAGAACACTTCTTTAGATCAAATTGGGAGTCGAATCTTTCCAAATTCTGAAAGATATTTGAAATCAGCCTCTGAGATGAAGGCACTCTTTGCCGATATGCCTGAAGCCTTGAGTAATACATTGAAAGTATCCGAGCAATGTAATTTCTCACCAAGTGAACTTCGTTATTATTATCCCTCGGAGTGGATTCCAGTGGGAGAGACGGCCCAGGCTTATCTGGAGCGGCTAACTTGGATCGGCGCAAAGGGTCGGTATCCGGAAGGAGTGCCCGATGATGTCACTCTACAGCTTCGCCATGAGTTAGAACTTATTGAAAAGGTTCGCTTCGCTGACTACTTTCTAACCATTTGGGAAATTGTTGAGTTCGCGAGAAATGAGAGAATTCTTTGCCAAGGGCGAGGCTCTGCTGCGAACTCAGCGGTGTGT
>JBDSKY010000040.1:0-6449 GCA_039916675.1 Bdellovibrionia bacterium | reverse complement strand
TCGAAAGCACTAGCAGAACGTAAACCCCTCATGGAGGTGGCTTAGGGCCTGAAAGTTGATGCTCATATTTAAAATTGAGAATTTAAAAAGCGTTAAATTGAATGAAGGCCTGTCTCGCTATTTCCATCATGCGAAATCGAAGCGAGGGTCCGCTCGGACTAGCTATATCACGCAAGGAACTTATGATTATTTAGTTAAGTCGTCAAAAATGAAATTTGTGGCAATTGAGGCCGAAAGGACTGAAATTTCATCTGATGTTGAAGCCTCGCTAGAGAGTCGAATCATAAGCAAGCTAGAGGCTCTGTTGAGCGATTCTCCACCCCGAAGCGTGGTTGAAGAAATTAAGGTGATGCTCTGGCTGAATCCGAAGTTGACTCTTAGGTATTTAGGACGAAATTTGGAAACCGGACAAAAACTTGAGAACGACCCCAATCTATTTTGTATCGATATAGCAGGTGGCAGGAGATGTTACTACTGGCAGTGTCTTTGGACTGTTGAAGCTGAAACAGATCCCTCTCCTTTTGAACATTTTCATGAGCTTAAGCAGTGGTTTCAAACGCCTGATACACGAATTATTCTATGTATTGGCTCAGGCGGAATGAGAATGTACGGAGCGACGGCATTACTGAAGATTCTGGACTTATTGGATATTCGCTCTAACATTCATGAAATTTGGGGCAGCTCGGGAGGTTCTCTAGTGGCATACCCCTATTCAGAGGGAGTGGCTCCCCAATGGATTGAACAAATTGGGTACGATTTTTATAATAATAGGTATCCCGAAATAAATTTAACCGGATTGCACTTTCGTACTTTCTTAAACTTGGGCCGCCAGGCTTTTCAGATTCTAAAAGACCTTAAACCAGGAATTATAAACTTTCAAAAGAGTCTGAAGATAGCCGTTGATGAAGCTGTTTTGAAAAAAGATAAGCTCAAGAAGAAGATCCCATTTTATGCCATTTCCACTAGTACGCGCGGTCACACCTTTTCAGTTCTCACCGAAGAGGAGAATATCGAAAAATATCACGGCGATTTCTTATGTAAATGCAAGAGCCTTCAGGCGATGGCAGCATCCGCAGCAATTCCTATTATATTTAAGCCAGAATTAATTCAGATGCCTAAAGGCACGATGGAGTATTGGCTTGACGGATATTTAAATGAAGAAATTCCTTTAGTATCCCCCTATCACAAATGGCAGCTTGATCGTAAGAATCGGCCAGATACCACGCCTAAGAAGTTAAAAATCTTTTACATAGATCTGGGAATGCGTTGTTCGGAACTTGAATTCTTAAGGAAATCTAAAAATGCCTCTTTGGTTGGTAAAAAAATGAAAGGGATCGCTAGCTTTATTGACAAAGTCTTGGATTATAGATTGGATCAGGTAGTCAAAATCTTGAATTCCGTCGAATCCGTTGAAGTTGTTGGAGTTCGAGTGGAGCTTGGAATGTTGGGGGTACTCGATACGCGGACAATTCCGTTGATCATACAGCGATCGCGGGAATTTTTTACAAGGAGTCTCGGCAAAGGTTTCTTCAAGCGCTGGACTCCCCCTAAGATATAAGGTCATCTCAAAACTTTCTCAACCTCTTGCATCTCAAATTCGCTATGAGGTATGGCCTTAAGCCATGTCGGGAAATTGTCAAAATATTGACTTAATTAACAGAGCTCGAAACAATTTAAGTCATAGACTAAAATGAGTCAAATAACTTAAGATTATAGTTACATGCCAAAAAATAAAGAAATGAACTCTTCAAATGAAAAGCCTGGGAGCCAAAGCTCGAAGAAACATTTAAGAACAAAATTTTTAATTTATCCGCGATTCCAATTACTTTTAATCGGGGTGAATTCCTTAATTACTCTAGGTATCTTTGGAATTGTCTTTCTCCAAAGCTATTTCACCTTTGATCATTTTAAGCAAATTGGAGATCAGATCCGTCTTCCGAGTGATAACGCCTACTTTCAGCTTCTTCAGCTACAAGCCAGCAAGATTTACTTCTCTCTGGCAGTTGCAACGAGTATTGGAATTCTAATTTCAGGTGCTTCGATGCTGCTGCTTTCGCATCGTTTGGCAGGCCCAATTGTTCGTTTGAAATCATACTTTTCAGCTATTAAAGCCGGCGGAGCCGTTCGAAAGCTGAAATTTAGAAGAGGCGACTTTTTTGCTAAGCTTCCTGATGAAATCAATCGTGGTTTGGAAACACTCACCCGCAAGTGAAGACTAAATGGCCTTATGTTCTTGAATTAGATAAAGGAACAGGAGAGAAAAATGAGTCCCGCCCTTAGAACAATTGAAAGTGAAGAACAGACCACGATACATTGGGGGATAAAATTTTTAATTTATCCCCGATTTCAATTACTCCTTATTCTGGTAAATACTCTAATTACCTTAAGTATATTCGGAGTAGTATACCTGCAAATTTACAGAGCCTTCGAGCGTTTTAAGTTAATTGGAAATCAGATCCATTTGCCGGCGGGTCATGCCTTTTATGAGCTCATTGATGTACAAGCTCAACGAATCTATATTGCAATGGCGATTGCCACCGTTATTGGAATCTTACTATCGAGTATATTTATGCTGGTACTTTCTTATCGATTGGCAAGACCCATAGTTCGAATAAGTAAATACTTTTCATCCCTTTCAAAAAATGGCAGCTTTAAAAACTTGGAAGCTAAAAAGGGTGAATTTTTCAACCATCTACCTGAAGAAATAAACGGGGCCCTGCAAACGCTCGTGCGTAACCGATCCAAATAGGGTGATTAATTCCGGCTTTAATGTGTTAATATTTAGTATTCAACATATTTACAACATTAGCAGGACTATTGAGGCCTGTATCGGGGCGATTAGCAAAGTCTACCCAAATGAATGACGGTTTTTTCCCGATGGTCCCCATGTAAGAACTGACTCGGCCCCATAGCGTCGACGGAGAATTGGAAGCCGATGCATCTGTAGGGCTCCCCGATAAAAGCGGTGTAACAAAATGCTGTAGGATCCAAAATTGTGTTGATTGAGCGGAGCTTTGGTTATCCTCATCATGATTGAAAACATCGCTTTTAAGCTTTGGTGACGTTTTGAAATCATAGCGACTAATCCAAGCCGAGTTTCCACGCCTATTAAAGTAAGTATAAAACAAATTCTCTGGATAGTCTCCTGGAGGATCTGAGAACAGAATCAGTCTTTTATTTCTAGAAACTAGATTTCTAATTGTAGGCCAATCACGGGCATTTGGTGGGTTAACATAGATATACTTCTGAATAGAAGGCGTTGTGGCAATTACCGACCTCATCACATCAAATACTCCTTGATTTTCAAAAAATATCGTAACAACTGCTCCCGGGTTTGTGTTCAAGAAATCAGAAGTCTCTACAAGGAAAGTTGACAATGGGCGGGCTGCTCTATCCAGGAGACAGGGGTCCTTCTTCAGACCTTCCATTATTTGTTTGCAAACAGTGAGGCCAGCCGACCCTACCATACCACAGTATTTGAGTATATCAGGCGTCATTGATTCGAGATCTCCTGGAGCTAAGCCGTGACAGACAGTAGCTATACCTTGAGTATACATCCCTGGCAGGAGTACCGCCCTGACTATCCCTTGGTCCGTACTTATGAGAACAGGTGACTTGGTAGCACGAACTCCCATCTTTAGTTGATCGCTCCACGAGATATCTTGGTCGTTAATATTTGAACCGTTTGGTCCCCAAGACAGTAGTGGGTTTGCTAGATGACTTGGACCATTGTGTGTAGCCAAGAAAGTGACATTATTGTAGGCTTTATCGCAGATTGGCTCTTTGCCAGTAGTGCAGTCTGTTTGCGTGAGACTTGGCCCCGAATAGGTAGCGGGCTTGTCAAAAATTGAAGAATAGCTGGATGCAACTCGAATATCTTTACTAAATGAACAGTGAGTCGCTGTACACTTAGTACCATACAGGGCCTTTGGATAACATAAGCCGGCGACCAATTCTTCGTTTGCTGCGCAAAATTGACGTGAAAATAACTGTGTCTTAATGCAGCCGCAACCCGTGCAGGTCGTCGAAAGTTTAGCAATCCATGTTGAATAACAATCATTCCATCCGGAGCGAAACCCCCCGACCCACCAAGGTGCATATGTGGGCTGTCGCATGGGACCATTACATCCCACAGATCCCCAGCTCAAATTTGAAAACCCTTTATCCACTGTGGTACATTTAAGGTCTTCCCAACAGCTAGTTCCATCATCTCTCTGTCCAGAAGCACATGCTGTTTTACTGGGGATCCGACCGGCACCCCGGTCATACCAGCAGGTAGTACCGCTATCCTTGGTTCCACTAGGGCAAATCAATCCAATGAGTATGCCACCTGGTGTAGTCCAATCCCAGCCGGAAGGTGGAGGTCCATAACAATAGATTCCCCTCGTCGAATACCCAGTGGGACATGCGTCGGCGAAACTTTTATTTTCAAAATAAGAAACAGCAACAATGATTAAAAGAAATGTAGATAATCTTATTTTACTAAAAATAATGTCCATGGTAAATTGTAACACATAAATTGATACCTAAACCTATTTTAATTAAACAAATTCTAAATAATTGCTATATAATGAAAATTCCATGAAAAAAATACTATTAGGATCTTTTGCTTTAATTGGTTTGGCTGCGATAATTTTTATCTGGGGGGGCCAAAACACCCAGAAAGATCAGGACTTAGCTGAATTGTTGCAAAAAGAAACTTCTCCAGAGAAGGGGGGAGTTTTGATGGCACAAAGCATCGCATCTGTAGTGGAGATTGAAAAACGTTCCAATTTGGGTCGAATCTATTTCGGATTAAAGCCAGATCTAGCTGAAAACAGTAAAGAAAATGAGGCTTTTGATATTTTAGGTTCCCCCCTCGAGGGGATCTCAAACCCAGAACACGTTTATTCCAAACTTCACGAATTAATGGATTTGATGCCTGTAGCTCAACGTCCAATGGACAGAGCAGTTGTACTTGCAAGAATGGCCGATTTGTCTATTAAGTACCCTGATCAATTACCGAAGATTAAAAAACAGATTTTAGACGAAATATCAAGTTTCGTTCCCGAAATACAATCCAACTCTACGCAATCTAAACCCGAACTAGCACCTGTCTCTTATCCAGTTTTAGCTCATGCCATTTTACTTGAAGTGGCCGGAAACCCAAATGAATCTTTGGACGCGACAATTGATATAATGAAGCAATTAAAAGATCCAGCACTTCGTACGACTATAGCCTCCACTTTGTTGCGAAAATATCCTGATCTAACGCCAGGGTTTAAATTGCTTCTGGAAAAGCAGAGTATTGAACTGCCTCCTTGGGCTGACTTCCTGTATTCACAACCATCTCAGGCCCCTTCATCTCCTGCCTCACAAGCATCCCCAGTCGAAAATCAATCCAATCCAACGGAGCCAGTGAATACTAATCCAGCGGAGCAAATGAATTCTAATCCGGCGGAGCCAATGAATTCTAATCCGGCGGAGCCAATGAATACCAATCCAGGGGAGCAAGGGGATTCCAATTCAGCGCAAATGGATAATCGTGAGTGATCTTATCTGCAATCAAAGCTTTAGGGCGGGGATGAAAAATGGGGTTTAAAATCACTATCCTTAGTCCACACTAGTTCGCAAGCACATAGAGTATTCAACAATACAATGAATTAGCAGAAATTGAATCTCAGTTAACGTGTAGTCTAGATAAAAAGCTTTGTAGAGCTTTTTACCCACACGCGATAATACAAACTCTTCGGAGTTCTTCGATTCTGGAATGTCTAGGCGGAGACTATCCAAGAGTTCCTTCCCGCTTTTCTCAGTCAATTGAGTATGGAAAAACTGCTCCAAAGTGGTCAGATTAATTGGGAATGGATAGAGCTGGCCTCCGACAGAACTCGCAAAACTAGGGGCTGAGGGATTCCTCTTCCCTTTTGTTGCCAAAAATCACGCTCTTCAAAGGCGTAATTCTTGCTGCACCCTTATTTTTATATAACGAATGCGCTTAAGGAACTTTTAATGCGGCAAGCAATTATTGAAATTTTGAAACACACTAAAAGGCTCGCGACTAAAATGACAAAACTCCACACCGTGCGCTACATTGTGCAAGTGTCAGTTTTGTTTGCCGCATACTTCATAACAGGAGAACTCGCGTTAATGTTTATTCCAGCGGGCGGCATTAACACGCTCGTCTGGCCACCCACAGGTATTTCTCTAGCGGCGCTTCTTCTGTTCAATCTACGACTTTGGCCTGGGATTGCCCTAGGAGCTTTTGCTGTCAATCTAAGCGCAGGCGTATCTTTACCAATAGCATTGAGCGTCGCGGTGGGCAGTACTGTCGAAGTGTTGGGCGGGGCATTCCTACTGAAACACTACTTTGTTTTTCATGCCGCCCTCGACAGAGTCAAAGATACCCTCGTCCTTCTGGCTGTTGCTTTCCTTGGTGCTGGAGTAAGTGCAACCATAAGTAGGAACGC
>JBDSKY010000039.1:0-4233 GCA_039916675.1 Bdellovibrionia bacterium | reverse complement strand
ATGACCTGGTAGCTGGGGCCAAAATTTTCCGTTGTAATTGAAGTGGGTGCACCTGCTGTTGAAAATAATCGTCCAGTCTGGAAGCTGAAGTTTCCTGAGACGGCTAGTGATGGTAAAAATTGACCGTATCCCTGGAGTAGTTGAATCCCCGCTGCCTGGTCCTCATTCCTCGCTTTAAGTGTCGCAGTGGCCAGCTTGACTGCGATGGAAATACTTTGCTCGAGAGTTAACCTTGTAGGCTCACGGCCGAAAGGATCAGGTCCATAAATTGAAGGAATAGGATGCTTCAGCGCTGAAGCGGGGGTAAAAGGAATGCCATCTTCTAATGAAAATGAAGGGCCAGGAGATGGACCCGCTAAAACCCTTGGTAGAGGTTCAGCAAGTTCTGTAATTGCTGGTTCGGTAGCCTTGAGTTCCTCTATCTGTCCGGTATTATCTATTTGAGAACTTGGTAAAGTGACTTTTTTAGAAGCGAATGTTGATGAAGTTAATAAAGTAAAGAATATCAACCCAGCCGTGAAATAATAAATAAAATTAAATTTCAAATTCGCGTTCTTCATTTGGGAACCGAAGGACGAGGCTCTGGCATTATTCTAACATGACTACCTTCGGGCAGATTATCGCCAAGATTCAAAGCAACGGTGTCTCCTTCTTCTAGGCCCGACTCAAGAGACACAAGCTGGCCATCATTGCTATGGAGTGTGATGTCACGATAGCTGATAGTATTATCTTTCTTGACGTACGCCGCGAGAGTTTTACCTTGCCGGTTTATTAAAGCTTCTATTGGTATCTCGATTAACGAAGGCGTTTTAAGTTGAAGTGTGACCTGTACAAAGCTTCCCGGAACAAAGTTATTTTGTTTGTTATCAAGATCAATTTCTGTAAGAAGCATTCTGGTCTTCGTATCTAGCTCACCGGAAATACGAGTCACACATGAGATGACCTCAAACCCAGGTCGCTCTGCCACAGTTATTCTAACCGGATCTCCAATATTTACGAATGTTGCGTCCCGCTGATTGAGATAGATATAGATTCTCAGTCGGTCTACATCAGAAACAGTCACAACTGGGAGGGCACTCGTTTGGGAGTTGGCAGCGTTTTGAACTAGAGCCCCTGCGTCTGCATATCTTGAGGTTACTGTGCCGTCAAAGGGCGAGCGTAGCGTTTCGTATGACTTTTGCACAGCGAGAGAGGCAAGGCGTGCTTCAGAGACTTGAGCATCCGATTCGGCCTGTTCTGATTCCTGAGCAGATACTAGGTTACGGGCTCGCAGAGTTTTCATTCGTTGCCCAATGGATCGTTTGTTGCGGGCATCGGCTAAGGCTCCCTGATATTCTCTGTCGGTTTCAGGAGATTCGATGATTGCTAGAATTTGATCCTTTCGAACCTTGTCACCCTTGTCTACCTGGACCCTCTTTAAGTAGCCACTCACTTTTGCGTACAAAGTCACTGCGGCGTATGGGCGAGTTTCACCAATAATGGTGATTTTTCGATTTGCGGCTGATTTACGGGCAGAAACCGTATGAATCCAAGGACCCGCCTGGAGTTCTCTAGCTAGCTCTTCAGCTTGCTTTCGATAGGAGATATTTTTTATCGTTGCAATAAGAACCACGAGCGCAAGCGCGATGAGCAAAAAATTACGAGATGCCCGTCGTAATCGCACAGGCGCTTTAAAATAAGAATTTTTGAATGAGGAATAAATAGGCAAATAAATGGTTTTTAAAATAAATTTATCCATGACTAGTCTCGAGCGACATTTCTTCTCTGTTTAATTGTTCGTCTAAAAGATGTTTAGTAGGAACAGCGTTTCTCAAAAGAGAGTATACGATAGGTACGACAATTAAAGTAACGGCGGTCGCCATTAGCAGTCCTCCAATGACCGCTCTTCCTAAAGGCGCATTCTGTTCACCCCCTTCTCCCCAACCCAAGGCCGAAGGCAGCATTCCGGCGATCATTGCCAGCGCAGTCATAAGGACAGGTCTCAGCCGAGTAGTTCCAGCGGCAAGAGCCGCTTCGATTGCTGAAAACCCCTTTTCAATTCGCACTTCGTTCGCAAAGCTGACAAGGAGGATTGAATTTGATGCTGCGATGCCTACTGCCATGATGGAGCCCATCAAAGACTCTACATTTATGGTTGTTCCGGTAAGGACAAGAGCCCATAGGATACCTGCGATCGCACCAGGGACCGCCACCATAACTATGAATGGATCAAGCCAGGATTGAAATAAAACGACCATAAGCAAATAGACTAAGGCCATCGCAAGTATGAGACCACCACCCAGTTTAGTGAAAGATTCATACATGACCTCACCTTGTCCCCGGACCGAAATATTTACTCCGGGAGGAAGTGTGCCTAGGCGATCAATTTTCTTTTTGATATCGCTGACTACCGAACCTAAGTCGAGTCCTTCCACATTTCCCGCGATATTTACCACTCTTTGAACGTTGCTATGGTCGATTTCTTCCATAGCTGTAACTGTATTGACCGTGGCTATGTTACCCAGTCTTTGAGCCTGGGAGGCTGGCACTAACGTGATTGCGGAGTTTCCTGTTGTTTGCTGGTTGGTGGAAATAGGAGGCGGAGTAATCGTTGTGGCAAGGAGCTCATCCACCGACGAAAGCTGTTTCAAGGGTACTTTTACAGAGACGATATAATTTACATTGTTATAGGGATTCAGAAAATAAGAGGGGGCAACGAGTGAGCTGGAGGATAAAGAGATCAACATACTATTTGCAATATCTCGTTGACTTAGGCCGACCTGCAACGCTCGGACTCGATCCACATTCAGGTTTAAAGTAGGATACCCGTAAACTTGCTTTATGTGAACGTCAGTAAGGCCAGGAATTTCTCTCATGCCCTCTTGGAGGGTTTTAGCCAATTCAAAAGAACGATCCAAATCACTCCCGCTGATTTGAATATCAATTGGAGAGCTTAAGCCGAAGTTTAGAACTTGGTTTACAATGTCCGCTGGTTGAAAATAAATAGTTGAGCTTGGAAATTCAGCCTTTAAGGCCTGTCTAATATTTTTAACATAGACTGAAGTGGGTTGGTGGTTCTCTGAAAGGCTAATCAATAGTTCTGCGTCCATACCGCCGATATTATCGGTTGGAACAAAAGCGAGGTTGTAAAATATAGGAAGACCGATCATTGAATTGATGGTTTCAAGTTCACCGGGAGGAATTATTTGCCTTATAGTTTTCTCTGCTTGGGCGACCAACCGCTCAGTTTCTTCGATTCTTGAGCCCACAGGAGCTCGAAAATGAAGTTTCATAAGACCCGCATCAATTTGAGGGAAAAAATCTTTTCCTGCGATAAAAGGAAGGAAGGATGTGATTAATGCAAAGGCAAGCGTGCTCCAAAGCACAAATGCTCGATGCATTAAGAGTAAGGTAAGCAGTCTTTGGTAACGCGCTTGAAATTTGGCAAAGAATTTGGAAAACGCTGGAAACAGCTCATGACCACTTTCATTATCAGGGGTTTTTTCGTTTGCCATCAGCATTCGGGATAACAAAGGAACTAGAGTTCTTGATAGAATGTAGGAAGCAAGCATGGCAAAGACCACGGCTAAAGCCATAGGTGTGAAAAGAAATCGAGCAGGTCCAGTTAAAAACACTACGGGAAAGAAGACAATACAGATTGCCAAAGTTGCCATAATAGCGGGGAGAGCGATCTGTTGAGCGCCACTTAGAATCGCAACTGTCAGAGGTTTACCTAGCAAGCGATTGCGATGGATATTTTCAACTTCGACCGTGGCATCGTCAACCAACATACCAATTGCTAGCGATAATCCTCCGAGGGTCATTATGTTTGCGCTGTTCCCAGTGAGTTTTAAGCCAATAATAGAGCATAATATCGCCAAGGGAATTGAGGTACAGACAACGATTACGCTTCTCCAACTTCCAAGAAACAAGAGGATTAAAAGTGAAACTAGAGTTGAAGCAATCAATGCTTCCTTCAAGACGCTTCCAATTGCTGCTTTTACAAAGATGGACTGGTCAAAGTCGGTCTTTACCATCAGGCCTTTAGGAGACGTGGCTTGGAGACTGGGCATAAGAGCTTTTATCGAGTTGACTACATCCAAAGTAGAGGCATCGACCTTTTTTAATACATTGAGGTAGGTAGAGCGTTTGCCGTTGATTCTTACAATGTTCGTTTGATCTGCGAAACTATCGGATATTTTGGCTACGTCCCCCATTAATACCGGTGCACCGCCCACGACGCGAATAGGCAAC
>JBDSKY010000038.1:0-7906 GCA_039916675.1 Bdellovibrionia bacterium | reverse complement strand
AAGATCAAGCGTGTTTTGTTGCGATGGGGTCCGGGTATCTTCAATGACGAAGATCGAGTCTGGTGGGACTTTTTCAGGGCCGAAATCGGGGAAAAAAGATCCTTCCGAACAAATTTGATACTCCACATACTCCATTGACTGGGCCAATCGTTCTCGAAAACACGAAGAATTTGGGATTTTCTTGTCGCGAACTAAGAGCGGGGCACCGTTCAGTAAAAGGTGGCCATTTCTAAGAGCAAGCGTGTCGCCTGGCAAACCCACAACTCGGCGGATATAGTCGGAACCTTTGCTTACGCTATTAGAATTAGGAGTCGTGCTGGAGGAAGTCGTAAATACAATAATATCGCCGCGATTGGGGAAGTGGTCCTTTTCTACTTTTTGGGACCATTTGGTCACGAATATAGTATCTCCGGCCAAAAGTGCCGGCTTCATGGACTGACTTGGAATTCGATAGGCCTCTACCACATAGGTGCGAATTAGAATGGCCAAGCCTACTGCAATTATTACGGTGGCAGTATAATCTCGAAGAATCTTTTTAGTCGCGTATTTCAAATCTAGTCCACCTTAAGAACGGCTAAGAAGGCTTCTTGAGGAATTTCAACATTTCCAATTTGTTTCATCCTCTTTTTCCCTTCTTTTTGCTTTTCTAAAAGTTTTCTTTTTCTGGATATATCGCCGCCATAACATTTAGCAGTGACGTTTTTTCGGAGGGCTGAGATACTTTCACGTGCCACGATTTTTGAACCAATGGCAGCTTGGATAGCGATTTCGAACATCTGGCGATCAATGAGTTCTTTCATCTTTTTCGTCAGTTCTCTTCCTCTGTAGGCGGCCTTATCCCGATGAATGATCAAAGAGAGAGCGTCAACGGGTTCCGAATTAATTAAAATATCAAGTTTTACCAAGTTGGCGGGCCGATAATCGACCATCTCATAGTCCATCGAGGCATAGCCTTTGGTCGCACTTTTGAGTCGATCGTAGAAATCAAAAACCATTTCGTTGAGAGGCATTTGATAGATCAGTGCAACTCGGTCTTTAGTTATGTAATCCAATTTTTCTTGAATGCCGCGTCGATCATTTAAAAGGGACATGACCACTCCTACGAAGTCGGCCGGCATATGGACGGTGATTCTAATATAGGGTTCTTCAATAGTTAAAATTTTGGTCGGATCAGGAAGCTTTGAAGGATTATCCACCATGGATACTGTATTGTCGGTTTGGGTAACTCGGTACAAAACGGATGGAGCGGTGGTGATCAGATTTAGATTATACTCACGCTCAAGTCTTTCTTGTACGACGTCCATATGGAGAAGCCCCAAAAACCCGCAACGAAATCCAAAACCAAGTGCAGTCGAAGTTTCGGGTTCCCAACTTATGGAAGAGTCATTGAGACGGAGTTTTTCTAAAGCGTCTTTCAAGTCATTGTATTCATCAGCGTCAATCGGATAAACTCCGCAGAACACCATAGGTTTTACTTCTTTGAAGCCTTCCAATGGTTGCTGAGTTGTATTTGCGTAGTCCATGATGGTGTCTCCCACCTTCATGTCCCGTACATCCCTAATGCCGCAGACTATGGCGCCTACTTCTCCGCTTGCGATAGAACCTACGTCAGTAAACTTGGGAGTAAATACGCCCACTCGCAGGGTTTCAAATTCTTTGCCTACGTGGAATAGTTTAATTTTAGTCCCTTTGGAGATCCTACCTTCGAATACTCGGACCAAGGCAATCACGCCTTGGTAAGGGTCGTACCAGCTATCAAAAATCAAGGCACGTAACGGTTCATCGTCTGCATCTTTCGGAGCTGGAAAGTATTTAACGACTGCTTCCAAGATGTCATCAATTCCAATTCCAGACTTTGCGCTACAGAGGACGGCACGGGTCGTGTCGACCATGCCAATCATCTCATCGACTTCTTTTAAAACTTTTTCCGGGTCTGCAGATGGTAAATCAATTTTATTCACTGCTGGGAAAACTTCGAGATTGATTTCGAGAGCGAGGAATACATTGGCAAGCGTCTGGGCTTCGACCCCTTGAGAAGCATCCACAACGAGAATAGCTCCTTCGCATGCCGCGAGGGAGCGTGAGACTTCATAGGTGAAATCTACGTGGCCTGGGGTGTCGATTAAATTCAGAATATAAGTTTCCCCGTTTTTGGCCTTATAGTTCAAGCGAGCACTTTGAGCCTTGATCGTGATGCCGCGCTCTCGCTCGATATCCATGCTATCCAGGATTTGAGCTTCCATTTCTCTCTTGGTGACTGTACCAGTACGTTCGAGAAGGCGGTCGGCTAGGGTCGATTTGCCGTGATCAATGTGGGCAATAATACAAAAATTGCGTATATTCTTTGACATAGTTTGGGCGCAAATTACCAGACTAAGAGAGAATGGGAAAGAACCCATTGCGGAGTTTTCATGGAGAATGAACTTATATTGAGGGTAAACGACCTGGCTCGGGGTGGAGCGGGGGTTGCTAAGGATGCCGAGGGCCGGGTAATTTTCATACCTTTTAGTGCACCAGGTGACTTAGTTCGAGTCCAAATTGTAGAAATTCATAAGAATTATGCACATGCCGAGATATTAGAAATCTTGGAACCATCTGCGGACCGTCAGGCGCCGCCTTGTCCAATTTTTGGAAAATGTGGGGGATGTCAATGGCAGCACCTTCCTTATGCAATTCAATGGGATACGAAGGTAAAGGGTGTTTTACAGGCTTTGCGAAGAGCGAATTTGGAAGTGCCAAGTTCTCCTGAGCTGATCCCGAGTGATGAGATTTGGTATTACCGAAATCGAGTTCAACTTCGGGGAATGGGTAAGGAGCTTGGATTTTTTCAGGCCGGGTCCAGGCAGTTGGTTCCAACGGATAAATGTTATATTGCGAGGCCAGAAATTAACGAGAATTGGGAAGAGACTCGGGAGGAAGGTTCAAAGCTCTCTCAGCCTTATAAAGTTGAATTAGAGGTTTTACCGGGGGGAAGAGTTCGAAAAGTATGGAATTCGCCTCATTCTGCTGAGGGTTTCAGGCAAGTACACGACGGACAGAACGAAAAGTTAAAGAATTGGGTGGCCGCTGTTTTGCCTGATAATGATGTTTTGTATGATTTGTTTGGCGGTTCAGGTAATCTGAGCCTTCCTTTGGTCAATCAAAGCCGTGAAATTCATTGTGTAGATCTAAGCACTCCACTGGTTCGGCCTTCTGACATACCGAAACACCTTCAATTTCATAGGGCCTCTGTGGATCGTTGGTTGAGCCATAGAGTAGCGGCTCTTAAACTCAGGAAAGTTTCACCTCGAGGGAGCATTAGCGCCATTGTTGACCCGCCGAGGGCGGGTTTAAAGACGCAGTTGCCTGTGATCGCTTCGGCAGTTGAAAGTTTAGGTGTGAAACGCCTGGTAGCCGTTGGCTGTGATCCTGACTCTTGGGCTCGAGATTTATCGCAGTGGGTGAAAAGAGGTTGGAGGCTTGAAAAAGTAATGTTGATTGATCTTTTTCCTCAAACTTCTCATATTGAGTCGGTCGCATTCATTGTTTCTGACAGAGATCTTTGACAGCAGATGAATTGCCTTCTACTTTAGAGGAATGGCAAATTCTAAAACTTACAGTTTCAAAGTATTTGGTCGATCCCCCTATTTTCTTCTCCTCATTGTTCTTTTTGTCGCTCAAGGTTGTGCTACGGGGAGCCCCCCTCAGAGGACTTTAACAAAGGTGGATCGGGCAAGAATGTTCGTGGAAATAGCAAATGGTGCATTGATAGAAGGAGATCCTACGGCGGCTCTCCAAGCAATTGCCAGAGCGGAAGCCGAAGATACAAGTTTACCTGAGCTTTATCATACCAAAGCACTCGCATTTTATGTGAAACATGATTTGAAAACGGCGATTATGTCGGGCCGTAAGGCAGTTGAAATGAAACCCACTTATTCTGATGCTAAAAATACTTTGGGAAAACTTCTGCTAGAAGCAGGAAAGTATGAAGAGGCAATTGAGCCTCTGAGTGAAGCGGCAAACGATCCTTTGTACAATGATACTTATAAGGCCTGGACGAATTTAGGAATTTTGAAATATCGAAAAAACGAGTTCCCTCAGTCTGCTAAATACTTTGATCACGCAGTGCTAGATGCTCCAGGGAGATCTTGTATTGCTCACTATTATTTAGGGCATATTCGATTGAAGGAAGCACGGATTTCGGACGCAATAAAAGAATATGATGATTCTACTAAAAAGCTATGTGCTAAGTTTAGGGATGGTATGCTTGCTCTCGGTTTAGCTTATCAAAAAGACAAGCAATACCAGGCGGCAAGAAAAACTTTTCTTGAGATTCAAAAGCGTTACCCTAATACTCAACTTGCGGAGCAGGCTATGGATCATTTGAAGTATCTACCGTAGTGTGTGAAGTTAGGAGAATCAATGGCATTGCAAAAAGATGTTAGCCTAGGCGAATTTTTAAGATATGAGCGTGAATTAAGAGGAATTACAATTGAGCAGGTAGCTTCTGCCACTAAGGTAGGAGTCCGTACACTTCATGCGCTTGAGGCGGACCATTACTCTGAATTGCCTGCTAAACCTTTTGTACGAGGCTTTGTAAATTCCTATTGTCGGTTTATCGGTTTGGACTCAAAGGAGTTGCTCGCTCGATTTGATGACTATATCAATAGTAAGGCCAGTGAGCGACCTAATCGAGAAGCAGGACACAGCGGTTATGCTTTCGAAAAGCGTGATGGAGAACAACAAAGTCGTACTTTATTGCTGGTGGCGATGTTTGGATTTGTTGTGGTTGGTGGAGTGGCGATTGTTTTTCTCAAGCCGTCGTTTCATCATCAAAGAGCGTCGCATGTAGAGAAGCTCCGGGCTGCCCACGGTGTTGCTGGAATTGAGTCTTCTATTTCTAACGGCAAAAGCGGAGGAGGAACTTCGATTTCTTCTTTGGGTTTACCTTCCTCCTCCTCGCAATCACTTTTACTCGAACTAGGGAGTAAAGAAGTGCCGAAAATTGCCGACTTCAAAATGACAGAAAAAGAGAGCACTCCCAAAGAAGTAGCACAAGTTTCTAAAGAAGCATCGGTTTCTCAAGTAGCCCCGACAAAGGCCGATGACAGCAAAGAAATTGCGAAAACCGACGATCAAAGCGAATCTCCAAAAATCAACGACAATCATGAAATATCAAAAGCTGAGGTTAAAGACGAACCACCAAAAACTAGCGCGAGCAAAGAAACGGTAAAGTCCGAGGCGAAGGAAAAGGAAGAGCCATCCCAGGCCAGCAATACGAAAGAAGTGGCAAAAGCTACCGTAGTTTCTGAAACTCCCGAATCCGATGAGACGGATCCTTTAGATTCAGGCCTTCCCTTAAAGTCCTCCGAAATCCATCATAAAGTGATTTTCAAAATATTAGCAGATATCTGGGTGCGATATAAAGTCGATGAGCGTCCCATCCGGAAATTCATAATTCGCAAAGGGAATTCTTTAGTTCTAAGAGGAAGAGACGCAGTTAGTGTCCAAGTTTCGAATCCGAAGGCCGTCATGTTTAATTATAACAGTCAGGGTTCCAAATTAATGAGCAGCGAGAAAAACCATACGGTGCAGCATGGTAACGCATTGTTCTTTTTTCCATCGAAGCATTCAAATAAATCAGAGCCGCCCTTTGACGGGAATGAGCCGTTGCCTAGAACTTCGGATCCCGCTTCGGATAACGCGGAAGGTTTAGCCATAGGAGCCAAAGAGCCATTATCTAATTAAATTAGTCTGCTATAGCGCTCTCCCAGGATAGTTATCCACACCAACTATGGAAGTTATCCACACGGCATATCTGCTTGAAATCATAGATATAATTTGCCTAATTTCGACGTTTTTGGCAAATTGTGCGAAAGTTATCCACAAACCCTTGGTTGGTGCCAGTGTTGGGAAATGTTAAGATTAAGTCGGAAAGAAATTTACAGTTCTTGTTTAATGCAAAAGATGCTTTGTGAGTCAAGCTACCAGGAAGCTCGGCGGAAACTATAAATACCAATAATTAAAAGTACGAAATTGGGCAATTGCATGGCGACAAAAGGGGATAGGGTTCCGCGTTGAATTGCTGCAGTACCCGAAGTTTGTAAAATCCAATAAAAGGTGAGAATCATGAACCCTGTAAGAATGGCTCCGATTTTCGCAGTTCGAAGCTTGAAAGTGCCAAAACCAATCCCCAAGAGTACAAAAACGAGAGGACTAAGCGCAGTAGCGTATCTGCGCCAATATTCCCCTCGAAACTCCTTACCTTCATAAGTGCTGATGGGATTGTCTCGAATCTTTTGGATAAGAGTGGATTGAGGAATCATGTGGGGTTTCATCAAGGTCGTGTCTGCCCCCTCACTAATTTGCAGATAAAGATTATAAATTGAAAAATCCATCTTTTCGTAGGTATGAGTATTCAAGGTATTGTGATGGGTGCTGCCGTCAAAAAGGCGAAGCATGATTGCAGCACCTAAATCTTTTGTAGTTTTAACGGAGACGATTTCTGCTTCGCGAGCTACATAGGCCATGGGATTTTTGGGCTCCCGTTCATCGTAAATAAAGACTCGCTGCATTCGATTGGTCTTAGTATCGACCTTATCTGCAAAGACTAAAAGGTCAAAAAATCCGGAATTAAAGGTCCCTTCCTTAATATCGCTGACTATCTTCGTATTGCCCAGTTTGATCAGGGTTTTCTTAAATTCCATTTCTCCCCAAGGTACCCATTTTACATTGAGTGCGATTGAGAAACCCGCGATGACCAGGGCAAAAAGGGTCACTGGAAGGGCCATGCGAGATATCCCAATGCCACAAGCTTTCATGGCAATAAGTTCGCTGTCTGTCGAGAGTCGGCTAAAAGAGATCAAGACGCCTAGTAAAAATGAGAGGGGAAAGGCTGAAGGCAAAATCGAAATGGCCATGAAAAAAGTCATTTTTCCCAATAAGTAGGCCGAGGCGCCATGAACGATGAAGAACTCAGAGAGTCTTAAGGCCTGAAACATCAGAAGAATAAATAGAATAAAAATACACGAACCGAAGAATGCGCTGATAACTTCGGATAAAATGTAAAAATCAAACTTCTTAGGCCTTAGGAAAGTAAAAAGTCTAGTAGGCATTTTTATTGACGAGACCTTTCCAAAGCGTCAGGAAAATAATTTTTATATCGAGGAAATAGGACCAGTTGCGTATGTAATATAAATCACATTCGATCCTGCGGTCCAAGGACGTATTTCCTCGCCAGCCGTTTACCTGCGCCCAGCCTGTAATTCCGGTTTTGACTTTATGACGAAGCATGTAATGTGGGATTTCCTGCCTGAACTGGGTGACGAAGACAGGACGTTCAGGTCGAGGGCCGACCAGAGACATATCTCCTCGCATTACATTCCAAAGTTGGGGAAGTTCATCCAAGCTCGTGCTGCGAAGGAATATGCCTAGCTTGGTTCTTCGCTGATCATTAGGCTGGGCCCAAATTGCGCCCGACGAAGCTTCCGCATTCGGAGCCATAGATCTGAATTTTATCATCTTAAAATTTCTGCCGTCTAAGCCCATTCTTTCTTGTTTATAGAAAACCCGTCCTGGCGAGAAAATTTTGATGGCCAAGGCAATCAAAATCATTAAAGGGGAAAGGACCAGCAGTGCAATTGATGACAGGGCGATATCTGTAGTTCGTTTGGCGAGTGACCCCCATCCGTTCATTGGGGAGTCATTTAGATTAACGATAGGTAAACCATCGAAGTCTTCGACCGCACAACCTAGGGTGATATATTCATGAATATCGGGGATCAGCTGGACGTCCATAGTTTCGTCTTTTAACAACTCCAGGATTCTCTCTAAATCGGCATATTGGCTACGAGGCAAAGCCAATAACACTTGATCAGGATTCCTTTTTCGTACGAACTCCCTAATTTGGCCAAAGTGGCCGATTACG
>JBDSKY010000037.1:0-2500 GCA_039916675.1 Bdellovibrionia bacterium | reverse complement strand
GGTGACATTAAAACAGCACATAAGGCGGGGCGGTTAGCAGCAGGCACAGTCGATAGTTACCTTTTAGCTAAATTATCAGGCGGGTTGGTTCATGCAACGGAACCTAGCAATGCCTCAAGAACTCTTTGTTTTCACCTCACAAATCATCATTTTGATAAAGACCTTTGCGATCGGTTGGGAGTGCCTTGTGACATATGGCCAGAAGTCTACCCTTCGGTAGGGACTTTTGCGGTAACGAAAGGATTCTCCGGGCTTCCAGATGGTATTCCGATCACTGGGGTTTTGGGAGATCAGCAGTCAGCTCTTTTAGGGCAGGCATGTGTTAAGGAGGGCTCTGCGAAATGCACTTATGGTACCGGGGCTTTTCTTTTACTTAATACCGGACGAAAGCCGGCTTTTAGTAAACATAGACTCTTAACTACGGTGGCCTGGGCATTAAAGGCAGACGATTATACCTATGCATTGGAAGGGAGTGCTTTCATCGCAGGAGCGGCCGTTCAATGGGTAAGAGATGGGCTAAAATTCATAAGTGATTCTGCTGAAATTGAAACTCTCGCGCGCTCTGTTCCTGATAGCGATGGCGTCATTTTTGTGCCTGCATTAACTGGGATGGGAGCTCCCTATTGGGAGCCTAATGCAACGGGAATGTTTACAGGTATCACCAGAGGTACAAATCGTGGGCACATGGCTCGCGCAGTATTGGAAGGAATAGCGTTTCAAAATGCGGATATTTTATCGGCGATGCAAAAAGATATGGGTAAACCTATGATCCAAATGAACGTGGATGGTGGGGCTTCAGCTAATAATCTCCTTATGCAGTTTCAAGCCGATATTTTGTCAGTCAAGCTTCGACGCCCCAAGTTCACCGAGACTACAAGTCTAGGGGCGGTGTTTGCAGCTGGTTTAGGGGCGGGGCTGTGGACAGACTTGAGTGATATCGAAAAAACCTGGAAGGAAGATCGTTGTTTTGAACCCAAATTTACTGAAGTGGAAAAGAAGCGCTCGTTACATGCATGGCATCAGGCAGTAGCTCGTACTAATTACCGTGGCCAAAGTTAAGGTTCATGTTAAAATATTTCTATGTCGGAAGATGAAGATAAAATCAGGAAGAGACAACGAGAACGGGAAGATGAGCAAGATGCCCGGCACAGCGAAGAGAAATCCCAGGCAAATGCAAAGTTAGGCTTGAATAATAAGGAAGTTATTGGCGAAAAATTAGATGAATTGCTCCTTCGGGCCGATCCATTAGTTGAACAGCTGAATAATCTTTATAATATTTATATTTCAGGAGCCGAGCAGATTCCTCCCACAGAGAGAAGAAAAAATCTAGATCAGATCATGGTTACTCTGCAAATGATTAGCAAACCGACCCCAGGAGCTCTATACAAATACACGGCGATTTATTCTAAGTATGAATCTTACCGTAATCGTTGGGACAAAATGATGAAGGATCTAGAAAGTGGAAAAATTAAACGCAGAGTTGGGCCCAGTAAGCATAAATAGTCGAGTTTATTGAATCAATGCAAGTAATTCTTGTTCGTTAAGCACTTGCACTCCCAACTGTTTGGCTTTGTCCAATTTGCTGCCTGCTTCTTCTCCTGAAATCACAAAGTCGGTTTTTTTAGAAACGCTCGACGAAACTTTTCCACCATTCTCCTCAATGAGGCGAGTAGCATCGCTGCGTGAAAGTGTAGGAAGAGTTCCGGTAAGTACGAGAGTTTTGCCTGCTAGTTTACCGAGACCTTGTGATGAGTTCTTTCGATTGGGTGGTTTGGGAGTGATGTATTTAAGAAGTTCCTTTAGTTCTTTAATTTGCTCGCGATCTTGAAAGTACTGGTTCAGGCTTTTTGCTATTTCTGGTCCGATTTCTGGGATTTTCTGAAAGTCTTCCAAGGAGGTCGAAATCATGGGTTCGAGAGCCCCGAAATGATTGGCAAGGGTCTTTGCCGTTCGTTCACCGACATGTCTAATTCCCAATCCAAATAAAAGTCTGTAGAGTTCAGGGTTTCGTGCTTTCTCTATGGACTGAATGAGCTTAGCACTAGATTTTTCCGCAAATCCCTCAAGCTCTCGTAGCAATGGCTGAGTGAGGGTAAAAATATCAGAATAATTTTTAACCAAACCATCATCTACGAGTTGTTCTACAGTTCTATCGCCCATTTCCTCGATATTAAGAGCGTCCTTCATTGCTAGGTGACGAAGTCTTTCCTTGAGTTGGGCAACACAGTTGCGGCTAACGCATCTCAGGATTGCTTCACCAGGCTTTCGCTCTACTGGTGAGTGACAAACGGGACAATGCTTTGGGAGATGGAACTTCTTTTCTTTTCCCGTACGAACGTCAGTAATGACTTTGACAACTTCTGGAATTACATCGCCGGCCCGCTGTATAACCACTAAATCACCAATTCGAATATCTTTTCTATCAATTTCATCTTGATTGTGAAGAGTTGCTCTTCTGACAATGGCACCGCCCAGATTGACTGGATTAACAATAGCGACA
>JBDSKY010000036.1:0-6867 GCA_039916675.1 Bdellovibrionia bacterium | reverse complement strand
CCTTCTCACACTGCTGGGTGGATTAACCGGAGGAACTCTGGCCTTTGCAATGCAATGGTATTCCAATGTAATTGACTACCCCATCAACGTGGGAGGGCGCCCTCATTTCAGCTGGCCGGCATTCATTCCGGTCACTTTCGAACTGACGGTTTTGGGAGCCGCTTTGAGCGCTGCCTTCGGAATGCTGGCCTTAAATCGTCTACCAAAGCTTTGGCATCCGGCGTTTAATTCAAAGGCTTTTGCCAGGGCTTCGCGCGACCGTTTTTTCCTCTGCATTCAAGCCACGGATCCACTCTTTGACTCAAAGAAGATTCAATCTCTTTTTCTTCATCTCAATCCAATCAGTCTGGAAGAGGTAAAACTCGATGAGGAATAACTCCAAAAATTGCTTTGTAATTTTAATCAGCATCTTTCACGTTTCATGTGTACAAAAAATGGGAATAGATGGACACCTGCGACCTCAGGAAGGCTCACTGATGTCCTCCGGATATTCAGGAATCCCCCCGGAGGGCACCGTAGCTCAAAGTGATCCAGTAAAAACCGCCAGCTTTGAATCGACCGTGCCTATATCCAAAAGTCAGCTTAATCGTGGGCGCGAACAATATAATATTTTCTGCCTTCCTTGCCATGGGGCCAGCGGCTACGGCAACGGTATGATTGTTCAAAGAGGTTTCCTTGCCCCGCCCTCCTACCATGTGGAACGACTACGTTCTGCTCCAGACATACACCTTTGGAACGTAATCACCCACGGCTACGGAGCCATGTACAGCTATGAGGATCGAGTTTCGATCTCTGATCGATGGGCGATTGTAGCTTACATTCGCGCCCTACAATTCAGCCAAAATGCCGAATGGGCTAATCTTCCACCCGCAGATCAACGGAAATTAGAAAGTGAGCCGGGTCCATGATCTCTACATCTTCTATTCCGATGATAAACGAAACTCGTCATTTCCTACGCTCCTATTTATTTAGTTATCTTTTCTGGGCAGATCTTCCCTTGGGTGCCTTTCCATTACTGATGATCTACCATCTGACCGGCGGAAAATGGGGAGCTATAGTAAGAAAAATCCTAGAGGCACTCTGTGATACTTTACCCTTAACGGCTATTTTCTCACTCCCTATTCTTATTTGGATAAGCGAAATTTATCCCTGGATGATTCCTGAGATCGCATTAGAACCTGATATTATACATAAGAAGAGTTATTTAAATCCCCAAGCCTTTGCACTTCGAACCCTATTGTATTTTATATGCTGGCTAAGTTTGAATCATTTTTTGCAGAGGCGGTCGCGTCCGAGTGATAACGAACACTCCGATGAACGACGCCTTAGCGTAGGCAATATCAGCGCAGGGGGACTCATTCTTTTTGTAATAGCCGTTACCTTCGCCTCCGTGGATTGGCAGATGTCGGTTGAGCCACATTGGTACTCCACAGTTTATGGCCTAGTTTACATATCGGGGCAGACACTTCAAGCATATGCATTTGTACTAATTACTTTCAGCCTAGTGTCTCACAAAAAAGGGTATCTGAATCGTTTCCCTAAAGAAGCCCTTCGAGATCTAGGTAACATCCTCCTCACCCTGGTTATGGTCTGGGCGTATTTATCATTTATGCAGTATCTAATTATATGGTCAGGTAATTTACCTCATGAGGTCACCTGGTTTAACCACCGAACTCAAGGAGGTTGGCAGTGGCTAGCGCTCCTTCTGGTACTCTTCCAATTCTTAGCTCCTTTTCTTGCGCTACTTTTACGTGGCACCAAGGACAACCCTCTCCGCCTTACCGCTCTTGGTTTATTGATTTTCCTGATTCGAATAGTAGATCATTACTGGATGCTAATGCCTGGCTTGTTTCCCGAGGGTTTCGACCTTCATTGGGACGCTGTCCTCTGCTGGGTCGGGATGGGAGCAATTTGGCTGGCGTTTTTTATACGGAGATTTCGAAAACAATCCCTTTTTGCGGAGCAGGATCAAGATTGGCCTCTACCATCCAACCCACCTATCACCCCCGATGGAGAGCCGTTTCATGCTTGAAAGAAGAGCACACGAGCTCAGTAATGTAAATGCCAGAGCTGTCACGTATTTCGCACTGTGGTTAATGTTGATTATACTGTCAATTCTTTTAGGAATAAGAGGCCTGTTTTTTTCACTTCGGCGAAGCTATCAGGAGGTTCTGCCTGTAGATACCGATCCTAAGATACTGCTCCAACGCGAGGAAATACCAGAACCTAGATTACAACCCAATCCTCCTGCTGATTTAAAGAAATACCTAAACCAGGAGAACCAGAATCTCTCCACCTACGGGTGGATAAACCGCCCAAAAGGCATTGCACGAATACCAATCAACAGGGCAATGCAACTCTGGATAGAACAGGCAGAGAAGCGAGACCCCTCTCTAGCTAAAAGAAACAAGGACGCAGAATGAGTATACTTAAAAGATTATTTCTTACAACTACTCTCATCTTTATAATATGCAAACCTTGTGGTGCCAACGTATCAGAACCTGCAAGCCCTGAAATCCCAGAATCAAAGTTTGAAAGATTCGAACAGAAATTGGGCAGCTCCCTTCAAGCATTTCCAAAAACCTTTGCCCAAAATTCTCCAGAAAATTCTCCTCAAAATTTAACAGGCAGGTTTAAAGACGAATACGGACGCTCTCACTTCTTGACCTCTTATTTAGGTGAAGTCCCAGTGATTTTAGTCTTCACTTACTTTCGTTGTCCCAACCTATGTACATTAGTCCTAAACGGGCTTGTTCAAGCTTTGCAAAAAATTCCAGAGACGCTTGGAAAGGATTACAAGATCCTCACCATAAGTATAGATCCTCACGAAAAACCGCCTCTGGCCTTTTCTAAAAAACTGACTTATCTAGCCCGGCTTGGAATGGTGGAACACAAGCTCGCAAAACCGAATACTCCCGAATATGTAAGTGCTCCCTGGCATTTCCTTACAGGTGAAGAACCACAAATAAATGATCTGGCAACTGCCGTCGGATTCAACTATCGCCAGGACCCCATTTCGAAAGAATACTCCCACCCCAGTGGAATCGTAATCGTCACACCACAAGGCACCATTTCTAAGTATTTATTTGGAATACAGTTCGATGCACAGGATTTACACAATGCACTTCTAAAAGCACAGCTCAACCAGCAAAGCTCGTGGTCGGAAGAAATCCTTCTCTACTGTTTTCATTACGATCCGAAGCTCAGCCCTAACGGACCGCTAATCATGAAAGGGATTCGGATTACAGGTGCGGTTAGCGCCCTCAGTTTGATCCTTTATATATTTCATTTGTTTTCGCTAGGGAACGGTCTGAGGGAAAAACAGCATGAATAGTAGATTTTCCTGGGTTCCAGAACAAGCTTCGACCATTGCAGGAGATGTGGATAGAGCCACTTTTGAACTAATGATAATCTGCAGTTCAATCCTGATCCTCGTATTTGGCCTGATGCTGTTTTTCGGCATTCGTTATCGGAAAGGATCCCCTCACTCCCGAGAGATTCGAGGAGGACGAGATCAGCAGATTGAATGGGGCTGGACGTTAACAGCACTGACTCTATTTATATACATCTTTGCCTCGTCATCACTCATCTACTTTCATCTCTATTCACCACCACCTGAAACCAGCGAAATTATGGTCGTTGGAAAGCAATGGATGTGGAAATTTCAACACCCCAATGGAAAAAGAGAGCTTGGTGAACTCCACATTCCTGTCGGTAAACCCATTCTCCTCACTATGACTTCCCAAGATGTAATCCACAGCCTCTATGTTCCGGCTTTCCGGATTAAACAGGATGTACTCCCTGGACGCTATTCACGAGCATGGTTTCAAGCCACAGAACCAGGTATTTATCGGCTTCACTGCACACAGTACTGTGGAACCATGCATGCGAAAATGGGTGGTTCCATATTTGCCATGTCTCCCAGCGACTATCTGAAATGGCTGCAAACAGAGATTAACCTCAGTTCGTTTGAATCTTCCGCAGGAGACCAAATTATCGGGCCCCAGGTGCAGAGACTCACCATGGCATCTCGAGGTGGGCGGCTATTCACCAAATTAGGATGTATCAGCTGCCATGGCTTTAATCCGGGAGTAAGAGCACCCAGTTTATATGGAATTTTCGGAAAACCTCAGGGTCTCAGCACTGGCGCCACGGCCATTGCCGATGAGAATTACATTCGTGAATCCATTTTAAATCCAAAAGCGAAGATCGTCCAAGGCTATGACCCGGTTATGCCTTCCTATGTGGGACTTGTGAATGAAGAAGATATTCTAGATCTCATTGCCTACATTAAGTCATTAGAGGGTACTCCTACCAGCGAATCAGTCAACGGCCCTCAAGAATTAACCGCGCTTCCTTCACCCCCTCCATTGAGGTCTTACCCATGAATCAGAAAACGACCTATTTGAATGCTGGTACAACGATTAAGTCTTGGCTCCTTACACAAGACCACAAACGCATTGCTCTGCTCTACCTTATATCTATCACTCTGTTCTTTTTTATCGGAGGAGCCGCTGCAACCGTGATCAGGCTGAGTCTCATGACGCCTGAAAGCACCCTCGTGACTCCCGACACTTACAATAAAATGTTTACTCTGCACGGGGTAATCATGGTTTGGTTTTTTCTTATCCCTTCCATTCCTACTGTACTTGGGAATTTCTTGGTTCCCATGATGATTGGCGCGCGCGACTTGGCCTATCCAAGATTGAACCTGGCCAGCTGGTATATATATATTTTGGGAGGTATTTTTACCTTAGCTGCAATAGTTGCTGGTGGCGTTGATACCGGCTGGACTTTTTACACTCCCTATAGCAGCATGTTTTCAAATTCCTACGTTATTGCTACGGCAGTCGGGGTATTTATTACCGGATTCTCTTCAATTCTTACCGGCCTCAACTTTATTGTAACCATTCATCAAATGCGCGCTCCCGGGCTAACATGGTTCCGCCTTCCAATTTTTCTTTGGAGCCTGTATGCCACAAGCATAATCCTGGTACTTGCTACTCCAGTGCTTGCCATAACGCTTCTTCTGCTGATGTTAGAACGCGTGTTCAGAATAGGTATATTTGACCCTGCGTTGGGTGGAGATCCGCTGCTTTTTCAACATTTGTTTTGGTTCTATTCTCACCCCGCTGTTTACATCATGATTCTTCCTGGGATGGGAGTGGTCAGCGAGCTGATTCCCTGTTTTTCGAGGAAGAAGCTCTTTGGTTATAGATTTGTCGCCTTTGCCAGCATCGCAATAGCAGTATTTGGATTTCTGGTCTGGGGACACCATATGTTTGTAAGCGGGCAATCCGTCTATGCGGGCATGATATTCTCCTTGCTAAGTTTTTTGGTTTCAATTCCTTCGGCCATTAAAGTTTTCAATTGGACAGCCACTCTATACAAGGGGCAAATCACCTATTCAACGCCGATGCTCTATGCTTTAGGTTTTATCGGATTATTTACCATTGGGGGTTTAACTGGACTCTTTCTTGCTGCTCTTGCCGTGGATGTCCACGTCCATGACACTTACTTTGTCATCGCGCACTTTCATTACATCATGGTTGGCGGAATGGTGAGCGCCTATCTCGGAGGCATTCATTTTTGGTGGCCTAAAATCACGGGCCGGATTTATTCAGAATGGTGGGGAAAGTTGGCCGCACTTTTTCTGTTTTTTGGGTTTAATCTAACTTTTTTTCCACAATTTATCTTGGGGTATCTGGGCATGCCTAGGAGATATCACTCCTACCCTCCCGAATTTCAGGTTCTCCACGTAATGTCCACGTTAGGAGCATCAATCCTGGCAGTAGGATATATCCTACCCTTCTTCTATCTAATTATGTCACTTCGGTATGGTGCAAAATCATCAAACAACCCTTGGGATGCCACGGGTCTCGAATGGCAAACTGAATCGCCTCCGACTAAGCATAATTTTCATACTACTCCAACTGTGACTTTAGGCCCTTATGACTATTCTCCAGTAACCGGGGGTTTCATACCTCAAGGGGTGCAAAATGGTTAAATCAGAAATTGAAATTACCGCTAAGTATCTCGGCATTCAGTTCGACAATTTGAAACAACAACAGGAAGCGGCAACCGTAGGTATGTGGATCTTCCTGGCCACCGAGGTTCTGTTTTTCGGTGGTCTCATTTTAGCATATGTTGTCTATCGTTCTACCTATCCTGATATTTTTGATCAGGCCGGCAAGGAGTTCAACCTTGCTATTGGCACAACCAACACGGTCATACTGCTTACAAGCAGTTACTCTATGGCACTTGCCATCCATGCAGTCAAAACGGAGAGAAACAACAGAGCAGCCAATTACCTTGCTCTCACCTGGTTCTTAGGACTTATATTTTTGGGACTAAAAGCCTACGAATATTATGATGACATTGTAAGGCAAGTCATCCCTAAATTCCCGCAAGAGTACCCCATTCCCAGTTCTAATACTTCGAGCATACTCTACCTAATTTACTATACAATGACTGGTCTACACGCTCTACACTTGACTATTGGATTAGGAGTCATCGCGGTAATTTTTTAAGAACTAGACGGAATGACTTTTCAAAAATATACCACGCACCCATTGAAGTCACCGGGCTCTACTGGCATTTCGTTGATATTGTGTGGATCTTTCTTTATCCACTTCTCTACCTTATGGATCGTCATTGATGAACACACCCAAATTTGAAACCAATCACAATACTCCAAATAAAGAATTGCCAGAGCCCTCTCCCAAGACATACCTCTATACGTTTTTAGTCCTCATTTTGCTCCTTGCGGCAAGCTTTCTGCTAGCGCGAGTTGATCTGGGTCCTTTGAACACGTCCGTAGGCCTTCTAATTGCGGCACTTAAGGCGGTTCTAGTGGGACTCTACTTT
>JBDSKY010000035.1:0-4349 GCA_039916675.1 Bdellovibrionia bacterium | reverse complement strand
CTGCTTCTGGGGGGAGTTGGAGCTGGGGGTAGAATAGCCATTGAGGTTGTTTTTCGGTTTTTATCTTTTCTGCTAATTTGGAATATGAAGTTTGGATCAGTTCCAGGTTGGGTGGGCGATAGAAGTTGAGGGGCAATCCGTTTAATTCGAAGGGATTGCTTTCGATAAAGTGTAGTTTTGGAATTTCTTGCTGGTGATCAAAAATATAGGAATGTAGCAGAGGCTGGATTGCCGCTGGCTTTAGGGTTGCCACTAGGAGTCCTCCTGCGTTTAGAAATATCGCTAGGTTTCTTGCCCAGCGTAGGGGGCCGATGGTTTTTAGTTCTTTCCCCCCTAATAGGGCTCGCTCCATGAGTTCAATTCCGAAAGTCACGAAGGTGGGTACTATTGAGATCAGTGGAAATAGGTACCTGGGTTCTTTATGGGGAATTGCCATGTGAATTAAGACGAAGGGTAGTGCCGCTACTGTAAAAGGATTCTTTGGTTGTGCTACCCAACCTGCGATTACTCCTGCGGCTATTAGGTTACCTAATAGGGGAACATCTCCGGCTAAGAATTGGAAATAGCCCCACCAGGGAGAAACGGTTACGTTTGGGGAGGCCGCGGCTTTTTGGAAAGAGAAAAAATAATTGTAGGGAGAGATTGTCCAGGCTCCTGTGCCTCTCCAGTCCAGTATGATTCCAAGGCCTACTGACGCAGCTATTCCTAGAAAGATTAGGAGCAAGGATTTAAATTGAATTCTGGCAATCAGTAGGCACCAGATCCCCAATCCGAAAATCATGAATCCCATTTGAAAGCGGCTTAGGAAAGATAAGCCTAGAAGAAATCCTGCAGTTCCTGCAGCTAGGTTTGTGATGGAAGTTACATTTAGTGGGCTTTTTTCGGTCGAATTAACAGCAGTTGGTTTTCTTTTTATAAGGAGAACTAGTGCCGTTACGGCTAAAACAAAAAAAGTTCCTCCTAAATTTTCGGATGAAGTTCGGGCATGAAGGTAGGGTAGAAAATAAAGCAGTGCTCCGAGTTTTACGGATAATTCTCTATATTTCTTCTTTGGGAACCAGCGGTAGGCACATAAAGCCATTCCTACTAGACCTAGCCATCCTAACAATGCAGAAAAAATCCTGAAGCTGGCGGCCCAATACGCTGGCGAAACTATTCCTATTGCTCTCCAGGTTCTCGCAATGACTTCGTATAAAGTAGGCTGCAGCCAGCTTCGGCAATTTTCTAAAAATTCATGAGGTAGAGCGGAAGCGGGAGATTGGCCGAGTTTGTAACTGACGAATTCAATAATTTGAAAGTGTTCATCCACATCATAGAATCCGGTACTCATTAGTCCGGCGATTAGATGTAGGCCTAGGCTGACGAGCAGCCATTTTTTAAGAAATTGGACCCAGTTGGGATCGTCCAAGCCTATTTGAGAACGTAGACCTTCTGACAGATGATACATGAGGCATAGCTTATACAGATTAGAGGCTTAAGGACTACTTATTCTCGGACTGCGTTTCGATTCCAATTTGGAATTTCGACTACTATGTTTTTGGTACCGTTGGGGACGCACTGACAGGATAGCCGTGATCGTGGTGTAATTCCTGGTGCTTTTTCTAGTTGGTCTTCTTCTTCATCAGTGCTTTCGTTGCAGGTTTCTAGGCCCTCTTGCACTAGAATATGGCAAGTCGAGCAAGCACAGACGCCACCACAGGCATGGTCGATGTCTATTCCGGAAGCTAAGGCAATGTCTAAAATGCTTCCCGGTAATCCAGTGGCACTCGAGGGCATATCGTTCGGGTCAACGTCAACTACTTTGCCCTCTGGCAAATAGGTAATTGTATAGCTTTGCTTTGGTTTTTCAATTTCTGGAGTTGAGATATAAGGATTCGATCCGCCCATGGTTTGGGTTGTCTACCAGTTTTTTGGTCGTTCTTGTATCTTAAAACGTAGTGTGAGAAATACGTAGTTCAAATAATGAAGTTTTTAAAGTCTACTAGGACCTTAAAAGGAGCGATTTTGAAGATAAATCTTAAGGGTTATCGGGCTTTAGTAACAGGTGCATCTAGCGGGATTGGGGAGGCCTTTGCCCTGCAATTGGCTGCGCTTGGCGCTGATTTGGTAATTACGGCTCGGCGAAAAAGCAAGCTCCTTCAGTTTGCATCCGAATTACAGGATCGATATGGGGTCAAAGTAGAGTGTATAGCCTTGGATCTCGCCCGCCCTGAATCGGCTGGGCTATTGTTTCAGGAAGCCACAGCAAATGGCAAAGTTGTAAATATTTTGATCAATAATGCGGGAATCGGTCCTTACAGTAAGTTTTTAAAAAGCCCCCTTGAGGCACATTTATCAACGATTCAGTTGAACTCCACAACGGTGACGGAGCTCTGTTTTCGTTTTAGCAGTCACATGATTGCACAGGGTAAAACTTGTTATATCGCTAATATAGCTTCTATTGCAGCTTTTCAGGGAGCTCCTAATTTTGCCACATACGCAGGCACAAAAGTTTACAATCGAATTTTCTCTGAGATTTTGAATCGGGAACTACGAGGCACGAATGTCTCAATTACATGTATATGCCCGGGGGGGACTTATACTGAGTTTTTGGAAAAAAATGGGCAGGTGCTAACGGAAGCAGGACGCTCGACCATGATGACTGCCCATGATGTAGCAAGGATGGGTCTAAGGGGAATGTTTCAGCGCAAAGCTGTCGTTGTTCCTGGATGGCTCAATAAGATTGCGTGCTTTTTACCAAGATTGCTACCCAGAGGGTTGGCTTTAACTCTCGCTGAAATTATGATGAATCGGTCAGTCTCGAAGTTGGAGTTAGAAACCCAGGGACAATTGCCTCCGGCTTGAAGGCCGAGATTTTACGGCATGTACAGTAAAACTCAAATTTAAAAAGCCCCCACTTTTCAGCGGGGGCTTTAAAATTAAAACTGATTAGCAGCAGTCGCGGCTAATCGCTGGGGACAAATTACCAGCGGTTCTTTCCACCGGCATTGTTGAATCCGCCGCGATCACGATTTCCGCCGCCTGCGCCGCCGCCAAATCCGGTGCGGTTTTCACGAGGAACCATTGGCTTAGCTTCATTCACGGTCATAGCCCGACCGTCATAATCGGCGCCATTGAATTTGCTGATAGCGACCTGAGCTTCTGCTTCAGACGCCATTTCCACGAATCCAAAGCCTTTACTACGGCCGGTTTCGCGGTCCATAATAATCTTTGCCGATTCTACTGAGCCACACTGAGCGAAAGTGTCAGAAAGAATCTGATCGGTTGCTGAAAAAGGCAAATTGCCCACGTATAATTTCTTGCCCATAATACCTCCTAAAGGCTGGGAGCTGCTTTAGAGGATAGGGGCACAGCGCCCGCAGACTCAAAAGAAGCGTTAATTTCCAGGCGGAAAGTAACATAATTTCTGCCTTTGTGTCTAGAGTCATTCTAAAACTGTATCTCGGATCAGAGCGTTAAATATGTTGCTCTGTTCTAGAAATTTAATGAAAGATGTGGAATATAGTGTGTATGAGCAAGAATTCTGAAGCTGATGAAGGCAAACAACCCAATAATCCATTTCATAATGTCACTTTGGAAATGATGTTAACCCAGCTGGTCGAGCATTATGGATGGGATGAAATGGGAAGTATGATTAATATTAAATGTTTTAATTATGACCCCAGCATTAAGTCGAGCTTGGTTTTCCTAAGAAGAACCCCTTGGGCTAGAAGTAAAGTGGAAGATTTGTATTTGACCTATAAATCTGAAACTTCCGAATCGGCTAAATAAAATTTTGGTTTTAGACCGGGTTGGACGAAAGCGCTTCCCGCCATTTTTTCTGCAGGGCTTCATCGAAAAAGGTCCAAGCGACGATCCGACTTTTCTTCTGTCCTTGCGCCATCTCAATGATTTTATAATCTTGTACTTTCGCTTTAATTAAGGCCGCGATCACTCCTGGGAGATTGGACTCTTTTGACAAAAGACTTGAGAACCAAAAACATTGCTTGGATATTTGCGAACTCTCTTTAATCATCCGCCGCACAAACTCTGCCTCTCCGCCCGCACACCAAAGCTCTTCAGGCTGACCTCCAAAATTCAAAATGGGTTGTTTAGTTGGGTCGTTTTCTTTACCCAGGTTTTTCCATTTTCTTTGGGAACCTGATTGAGCTTCCTCACGAGAGGCATGAAACGGAGGGTTGCAAATCGAAAGATCGAATGTCTCATCCGCTTTCAACAGGCCTTTAAAAATATTAGGTGGTGAGTTCTGCATTCTTAACGTCACGGCGTCTATAAGCTCACTGTTGGATAGAATAACTTTTTGAGCCGAAGCCAAAGCGATGGGATCGATCTCAGAGCCCAGAAACCGC
>JBDSKY010000034.1:0-7203 GCA_039916675.1 Bdellovibrionia bacterium | reverse complement strand
GGTTACCCAAATGATAAACTTTGGTGCAGAGTCCCAGAAGGATAAGTCCGGCAATAGCAGCTAAAAGCCATTGGGTATTTTTCGAAAAAAGACCGTAGGCCGAAAAAATTTTAACATTTTTTTGAATCATAGACGCCTCGCTTGCCATCACATTCAGCATTTAATACTTCACCTAATCTTTTAGGCAAGTCTTCCAACTCGTCATCTATTTTTTTAGGCAGGTCTTTCGAATCTTCGGGACCGTCTCGCATGAATCCCACGGTGCGAGCAATTAAAAAAAGCGGACGCGCTTTCCCCTCATCATAAACTCGGCCCAAGTACTCTCCAAATATTCCAAGCGTTACCAACTGCATACCTCCTAAAAAAAGCACCACCAGCATGACAGAAGCCCAACCCTGAATTGCTTCTCCGGTGAATAACTTGATATAGAGTGTCCAAATGCCCATCAATAGAGCCATTGTGGCAGACATTAGGCCTAAGTAGGTTGCCAGCCGCAGGGGGACAGTTGAGAATGAAGTAATTCCATCAAAAGCAAATTTAATCATTTTCTTGAAAGGATAATGGGTTTCACAAAATTCTCGTTCGGCTCGATCGTATAAAATACCGGTCTGACGGAATCCGAGCCAGGCCACCATCCCGCGAACGAAGCGGTGACGTTCCCGGAGTCTCAAAAAAGAGTTCACTACTTTGCGGTCCATAAGCCGAAAGTCCCCAGTATCAACGGGAATATCCACGTCGGTCAGTTTACGAAGTAATCTATAAAATAATTTGGCAGTCCAAAGCTTGAATTTTGTTTCACCTACGCGAGAACGGCGCACAGCATAAACTACATCGAAACCTTCGCGCCATTTTGCAAGGAGCTCTAGGATTATTTCAGGGGGATCCTGAAGGTCTGCGTCGATTACTGTTACGGTTTTACCCTGGGCTAGTTCGATTCCGGCGGTAATAGCCAACTGGTGGCCAAAATTGCGAGAAAAATGTATGGTTTTAAAGATGGAGTTCCGTGCAGCAGCGCTATCCAATGCCTCAGCAGATTTATCTTTGCTGCCATCATTGATGAAGATTATTTCTACAGTTTCAGGCTTGATATTCTCGGCAAGCTGCTCCAAGCGTTTAACCAGTGTAGGAATACCTTCAGCCTCATTGTAAACGGGCACTACGATAGAGTGATTCGGGACGATCATGGTAACATTCCTTTACACTGCCGAAAGTAGCTTAACTTGTAGCCGGGGCCAACCAAAATCCTCATTCTTAAATTTTGGAATGACTAAAATAGTCCACAATTACTAAACATATTTTATGATTTGATGGAAGAATTCTGATATTCTATTTAAATGAAAATTAAGAAGGGTCTATGGACGGGCCTCGTTGTTGTGGCATTTGGTACAATCGCTTTTGCAGATGTTCAAAAGAGTTTGAAAATCCAAAAAATTCAAAATGAAATTTCTAAGAAGCAAGCCAACTGGCAACCTCGAGATTCTTGGATAACAAAGTTGTCCGGTACGGACCTGAATACTATGCTCGGATTGCAGAAGTTACCCCAAGGCCAGCTTGACTTCGAAACTATTCAACCACTGAATAATCTAAATGCTGTCACTAGAGATTGGCGGAATTACCAAGGTGTAAATTGGCTCGGGCCGGTTATGAACCAAGGAAACTGTGGGAGCTGCGTTGCATTTTCTACGGTAGCTACTTTAGAAGCTCAAACTTCGATTAGTTCAGGAATACCCTGGTTGAGACCCTCGTTTTCCCCTCAAGATTTGTTTTCCTGCGGCGGAGGACGCTGCGGTTCTGGGTGGTTACCGGATGATGCAGCAACTTATCTCCAAACGGCTGGAATTACGGATGAAGCATGTATGCCTTACACTTCAGGTTCAACCTCACTTGACGCTTCCTGCTCTGACAAATGCCGAGATTCGGAAGTTCGAACTACTAAAATTTCGGGTTTTCACACCCCGACCAGCTATGGCGGAAGTATCGATGCGGTTAAAAATTCTTTAAACAAGGGTCCACTCGTAACGACCCTTCTTGTTTATGCCGATTTCCTAGCTTACGGCGGAGGGGTTTATAAACATGTCACTGGCAAGGGGTTGGGCGGACATGCGGTGAGTTTGGTAGGATATAGTGATACGACTCGTGCCTGGTTAATTCGTAATAGCTGGGGCACGGAATGGGGAGAACATGGATTTGCGTGGATTAGCTGGGACGATACTTCAGGAGTTGGCGCCAATACCTGGGCTTTTGATGTTCCTCCTCCCGGAGGGCTAACGGTAAACGCTCCTGCAGATCGGGAGTACATATCTGGAAATTATCGGCTTACGGCTCAAAGCCAATCAATGAAGGAGAATTCATTACAGTTTCGAGTTTTTGATAGTAAAGGGCTTGAAGTTTTGACGTTACCTTGTGGCAGCGCCAACACTCAGAATTGCTCTGCGCAAATAGATACAACAACGTTGAAGGAAGGTCGCTATCAGGTGGTGGTTGAAACCAGTGCCAAATCCCTCCAACGTTCTCAAATTCGCGAATTTTACGTTATCAATAGTGAGCCGAAAATGACCCTTTCCTTCGTAGCTGCCGAGGGTACCAATTTGAATGCCCCTGTTCATGGCCGATCTGAATTTCTGATTCATGCAACGTTTTCGCCTATTCCCATCCAATACATTGAATTTCGTGTCTTCGATCAAAGTGGTAAGATCGTATCAGTGAAGGGAAATCAATTTGTGTTGGAGCAGATGAAGATGGGTTGGCGAGCGAATGGGGTTCCAAACGGGAGGTATAAAATTTTATTTCACGGTGAAACTCAATATCTAGGCAAGGTCTATGGCGTAGATTCAAATGCGATGAATATTACTTTGGGTGGGACTGCTGAGGAAAACTAAGAAACCCCTTGTTTATGGCCTCAGACCCATTATAGTCCTACTCTTAGAAAACAAATGGGGACACACTTCTTCATTTTAAGCAGTTGCCGGTAGCCACTAGGCAACGACTATGAGAAAAAAATGACGGGTTTTGAAGAGCTCATTCAGAAAAAAAGCAAAGGTTCCCTAAAAGTTTACCTGGGGTATGCTCCTGGGGTATGGAAAACCTATGAAATGCTTCAAGAGGGCCACCGGCTAAAGAGTCGTGGATTAGACGTTGTAGTGGGCTATGTGGAGCCTCACAATCGTTCAGAGACGCAAGCCTTAGTTGAGGGCCTCGAAAAGCTCCCTGTTAAAATTTATACTTTTAATGGTCAGGATTTGCCTGAGCTTGATGTTGAAGCAATCTATCGCCGCAATCCAGGCTTAGTTCTTGTTGATGAACTGGCCCATACCAATGCAACTGGATCCAAAAATGAGAAGAGATATGAGGATATCTTAGATATTTTGGATCATGGCATTAACGTTATTTCCACTATGAATGTGCAACATTTGGAAGCTGTGGCCGGGAAAGTCACTTTATGTACTCTTGCTCCCGTTGAGGAGCGTATCCCTGATCAAATGCTTCGACGGGCGGATCAAATTGTATTCGTGGACGTTTCCATGGAAGACTTACGGGAACGTCTTCGTGCCGGAAAAATTTATGACAAGGCTCGAGCCGAGCAAGCGTTGGTGAATTTCTTTACCTATGAGAATCTTTCATTTTTACGAGAAATTTGTTTGCGCGAAGTAGCGGGTGACCAGTTTCGTAAGATTGAGCAGCAAGAGCTTTTAAAAAAAGAAGCAGTCGACATTGCTCAGGAAGCTGTCATGGTGGCGCTGAGCTCTGATCCGTCCCATGCCCAGGTTCTTTTGAGAAAATCCACTCGCTTAGCGGCGCAACTCTCAACAAGGTGTTATGCTGTTTATGTTCAGAAGAAAAAAGAGTCGCCCATTAATATTGATTCGGCTTTGCAAACAAAGCTGCAAAACAATTTGAGAATTGCAAAAACCCTGGGTGCTGAAGTTATTACTCTTCAAGAAGACAATATTGTTGAGGCACTGGTAAATTTTGCTGTCACTCATCACGTGAAACACGCGGTTTTTGGTAAGTCTAGAAGGACACCTTTAATGGATTTGGTAAAAGGATCGGTCATCTTACAATTTATTCATGATTCAGTCGGCATTGATGTCCATATCGTAACCACGACTGCAGAGGAAGATAATGTCGTCACTGCCTAGCCTGAGGCGGAAAATTCACCGCCGATTTTTGATGATCATTGCGCTTTACGGAGTTCTAGGTTTTGCGCTTGTCACTAGTGTTTTTTTTGCTAGTGGAACTACACCCAAACTTCTTCATTTGAATTACGATTCCATTTCGGTTTCCAATCAGATGAAAGAGACCATTAACGCGCTTGAGCACCCTCAAATATACCCAAGTAAATCTCTCCCTGAATGGACAGAGCAATTTGAAAAGGCCTTGGAATTCGAAGAGCGGAACATCACCGAGCCAGGGGAAAAGGAATTAGTCACAAAAATTCGAACCTCATGGGACGCAGCTAGAAAGTCAGTCGGGACACCTACGGCGACTTCGTTTCATCCGATTCTCCTTGATTTAGACGAGTTGGTCAAAATCAATGAGAGAGGCATGTTTAAGCTCGCACAGGAAAACGAGACGTTAAATAGGCAGGTTATTATTGGATCAGTTGTCTATTTTATTATTTCCTTACTACTGGCTGCTTTTATTGCTGATGGTCTTGCTGATCGATTGGCGAGCCCTCTAAAAAGCATTGCTGAAGCTTTGCATCAACGTCCGTCGTTTTCCAGAAAGCTCAGGTTGCCGGACCCAACCAGTCTTGAAATGTTTGTGTTATCCGCGGAGCTTTATCGTCTTTTTGAAAGACTTGCCCAAAGTGAGAAAGTTAATGTTGCCGAAATCGTTCAGCAAAAATTGAAACTCGAAACTGTTCTAGAATCGATTGAAGATGCTCTTGTGTTTTTAGATTTGGACCAGAAAGTATCTCATTGTAACGTCCGCTTGTCTACAATAGTAGGATTAACTGAGAGTCAAATTCAGGGTCAATTATGGCGGGATTTGCCATCGGTAAGTGATAATTACCTTAAGCTGAGGGAATTGTTGAAAGATGATTTGAGGCAAGGCCAAGAGATTGAATTTGAAGTTGGAAGTGGAAAATTTCAATATTCGGCAAGGTCTAGAGATATCCTGACTTTTGGAGACAGTGCTGGGCCGGGTGCTACAGGTGGAGTGAAGTTGGGAACTTTGTTCCTCTTGCATGACATTACTGAAAAACGCCACCGGGAGAAGTTTCGCTCTGATTTTATGGATTTATTGTCCCACGAACTTAAAACGCCCCTTCAATCTCTCGGAATTGCGTCCCAGCTATTGATAGAGGAAAAAGATAAGCTTCCGAAGGAAATGGGAATTTTAGCTGAAACAATTTCCGAAGACGTTGAAAGAATTCGAGCGGTGGCTCAAGAGTTTGTTCAGGTGACATTTAACCAGACTAAAATTTTAAAACTTCAGTTTCAACTTGTTCCCTTGAGCCAGACTTTGCCCGAGTGGCTGAAGCCTTTCTATGTTCTTGGTCGAGACCGGCAGGTAAAAGTAGAATTCTTAAATGAAGGCTCTGAGATGATCTGGGCAAATCTGGATTCTACAAAGTTTCCGTGGGTGATTTCCAATTTAGTTTCGAATGCTATCAGGTTCTCACCTCCATCTTCTACCGTTCGAGTTGTGCTCACTGATCGCAATGGAGCAGTCGAAATGCAGGTAAAAGATGAAGGATCTGGAATTCCCGAGCAAGACCAAAAGCATATTTTTGATCCTTTTTTTCAAGGATCCGCAAGCGTACTCCCAGGGCAGCGGGGGCTTTTTGGGATAGGTCTGACCATTGCTAAAGACGTAGTTGAGGCTCATGATGGGCGAATTGAATATTACCCCCGTTTGCCTCAGGGGTCCGAATTTAGGATTATACTTCCTTTCCCTCCTCTCCATTATGGAGTAGTGCCGTCCTAAAACTGTTGCAGCGCGTGAAACTTCTTGGAAGTGCCAAACTACGCATGATAGGCACGCCCAATGATAAAGTTTTTGTCACTTCTTTTGGTTTCCTGCTCAGTTGTAACTGGAATGGGTTGCGGAGTTTTTAATGCACCTCAAACTTATAATTCTGCTCTTCAGAGTTCAGAAAGGTCCGACTCGGACGCAAGGGCTTTGGCCTTGGTGGCGGAAGATTTAGATGCACTTAAATATTTTTCAGCCAGTAGCTTGGGTTTATCCAATGCGAGCGCTAAGGGTCGATTTTTGCAGGTGTTCGGAGGATATTCTGGAGAGAATGTTAAAGACTTCATTAATGAAAGAATAAAATATTTTCTAAGTTCAAATGATTTATTCTTTCCTGGCGATGTTGGTCCTTCGAAAGCTGCACCGAGCTCGGACCCAAAGGGGGGATGGACTCATATTGAAAACTTTAAGAAAATAGAAGGGCAAGTAGCTGCTTCGAATCTCGGCCTTCAGGTCTGGTTTCAAAGTTTGATTGAAAATAGACCTTTGTCCATTGTGTTAAAAACCTTTAAGATAATCCCCGTAACCTCCTCTCGTGTCGGAGTTATGTTGATTGGACCGGGTTATAATGGAGGCATACGAAAGGCAGAGGATTTCTCGAATAGTTTGGCAGATAGTTCTTTAGAGAATACAACAGTTCCTTTCCCCCAAGAGTACCGACAGTCCTTACTTATTCATGAAGCCAGACATTCAGACTGTGTGGGTGGATTGAGTAAAGTAGATTTGAAAACCGCTCGAGAGGCCGGCTCCTATTCCGAGTTTTTGGAAAAATTCAGTTCTAAGAAATGTGGCTACCTACATGCGTTATGTCTAAGAGGGGACTACCAGGGTTTTCCCGCTTGCGATTCAATGCGTTGGGGTTCCTACGGCATTCAAGCACTCTTTTTGGAAGCGGCACTTAAAGAAGCTCCGGTTGGAAGTGAAAAATGGCAGTTGCTACTGTCAGTATTTATAGATACTAAAAGTCGACTGTTTTTTGACTACGATTTTGACATGATACAAGGGTTGGAAAACCCTGAGTTAACTAGCTTGGGTCTTCTATAGGAAAAGTCAATAAAAGTGATGAATCAAATTCAGCAAAAAAAGAAAAAATTTTCTCGTACTTTTGTCACAAAATCTTTAATTCTGATAGGGGTTTTCGTAGGATTTGCCGTCCTTTTAGCGAGTTTGAATGGTCTTGGTCGAAAGTCGGAGCAGAATGCAGCGTACGGTGTGTCACCGTAT
>JBDSKY010000033.1:0-3448 GCA_039916675.1 Bdellovibrionia bacterium | reverse complement strand
TCGGTCCGTTCCCCATTTTTTCGACAAAATATCTGAAAGAGGGATCCTGGCTGGATTTACCAGCTGCATTAAACGCAACCAATATCTTTCCCATGATTCAAACGGGCCTTGATAATATCCCTTTAACCAAATATCTCATCGGCCAGTTGACGATGAGCCCTGAGCAAAGGCTTGCAACTCTAAGAGAGTACTATCCCAACGCGAAGATGGAAGACTGGAAATTGGAAACTGCCGGACAGCGCGTACAGATCATCAAGCCTGATCCGAGCAAAGGCGGAGTTCTGCAATTCGGAACTGAGATTGTGGGATCAAAAGACGGCAGTATTATTTCACTTCTTGGGGCCTCGCCTGGCGCTTCGACTGCGGCGAAAGTTATGATTGAAGTGATGAAGCGAGCTTATCCGGAGCAGGTGAAATCATCAAAATGGAATGAGAGGCTGAGGATGATATTTCCTGCTTTTGATCAGGTGGCTGGAAAAACTGGGAAGAGTCCAGACTCTGCACCCAGATAGGCAACGAAAATGCTGTAATCGGCCTTAGCAATTGCGTCTCTGGGCTGAGAATGAGCTTTTTTATGTAAAAGTGGGTTGTTTTCCACTTGTTTTTGAACGAAGGTCCTTCAATGGAAAATGCAATTACTATCGACATGATTGATGACTGGGCCGGGGCTGCGATGCAGGGCTTGATAATGAGTAGAGGCCGGGATAAAGACTTTGATATCTCCGAAATTGCCGAAGTAGCCTACGATATCGCCAGAGAGATGGCGAGAGCAAGGGGCCTGTTTATTGATTCCGATGGCGACCGCCTAGTAGAACCGGAGGAAGAGGACGGCGAGATTTGAGATAGAAAGTCAGCTGCATCCTCACTGACATTGAGATTATAAGTCCCATGTATAAACTTCGAGACTACCAACAACAGGCAGTTCAAAAGGCTGTCGAATTTTTTCAAAAAAGACGTGACCCTGCAGTGATCGTTCTTCCCACTGGAGCTGGAAAGAGTTTGGTGATTGCAGAACTAGCCCGTATTGCTAAAGGACGGGTTTTAATTTTAGCTCACGTCAAAGAACTTATTGAACAAAATTACGACAAATACAAAAGCTATGAGCTTTCGGCCGGAATATTCTCAGCAAGTCTCGGTAAAAAAGATTGGGATCAAAAAGCCATCTTTGGCAGTGTACAGTCTGTGGCTCGTGCGCCTGATGACTTTTTTAATGACTTCTCTTTGTTAGTTATAGATGAGTGTCATCGGGTAGCCGAAGAGGGCGCCACTCAATATCAAGAGGTCATCAAAAAACTTCTTGATCGAAATCCCCGGCTTTGCATTTTAGGTCTTACAGCGACTCCGTATCGCTTGGGCCTAGGATGGATTTACGAGTATTCACAAAAGGGTGAAATCAAAACACATAAAAAGAGATTTTTCAAGCAATGTGTTTATGAATTGCCGCTTTCATACATGATTAGGAACAGATATTTAACGACTCCAGTGAAAGTGGATATTCCTGTTACTTGTTATGATTTTTCGGAACTGGCAGACAAAGATCAAGCCTACACAGTTGCTGAAGTCGAAGAAATTTTAAAAAGTCAAAAGCGCTTGACCCCTTTTATTATAAAAAACATTATCGACATCACCGAACGCTACAAGCGACAAGGCGTGATGATTTTTAGTAGTTCCGTTAGGCACGCTGAAGAAATCATGACCTATTTGCCAGCGGAGGATTCTAGACTAATTTTGGGTGAAACCGAAATGAAGGATAGAAATAAAATTGTTGATGACTTTAAAAAGAGGGAATTTAAATATCTTGTCAATGTCTCGGTTCTCACGACGGGGTTTGATGCCCCTCATGTGGATGTGATTGCGATTTTGCGTCCAACAGAATCAAATAGTCTCTATCAACAAATTGTAGGTCGCGGGCTTCGATTATCGAATGAAAAAAAAGACTGCTACGTTTTAGATTATACGGGAATGGGGCACGATATATTTGCTCCGGAAATTAGCGATAGGCGCCCTGCAAAGGATACTGTTCCGGTCAAAGTAACCTGTCCTGCGTGCAATTTTGAAAATGATTTCTGGGGGTACGCAGACGATGATGGCGTTGTCTTCGAGCATTTTGGAAGGAAATGCAGAGGGGCCACTCAGGATTCAAAAACTATGGAAATCACTCCATGCGGATTTCGTTTTCGCTTCAAACTTTGCCATCGATGTGAGGCCGAAAATGATATCACGGCCCGAGCTTGTGAGAAATGTGATGCAACTTTGATCGATGCTGATGCAAAATTGAAACAAGCCAAGCTTTCCAAGACTGCCCATTTGTTGACGCCTGATAGAATTACTTTTGATGAGCGGCAGGATAAAAATTCTAATCCGTATTTAGAAGTTAGATATTATGACTTTGATGCCAACTATGTTAGTGAAGCGCACTTTTTTAGCAATCCGTCTTCGATCAAGAAGTTTAATATTAATTTTCTTCGCTCGCATTTGAGGCGTCCGGAGCTTGCCGTTGAATTACAAACGCCTGCGGATGTTGTTAAGTACCAGAAACTTTTTCGATTGCCTTCGTTTGTGATTGCTAGGAAGCAAGATAAGTTTTGGAAGATCACGGAGAAGGTTTTTGAGGAAGAGTTGTAGATGGAGTGGGGGACTTTAAAGTCTATCACCATATAGATCAAGCGTGTGCAGGTTCAAAACTTAATCTAGAGTACGGTTGAAATAATTGCCCACTTATTACCTAAATCCGGTCTTCTGCTGAAATATAAGCCTGAATAATTTCTTCGAAGTTTCGTAGACCGATTTGTCAATACGTTAGGGAGGTGAATCCAAGCTAAATCATCCCCACTTCATCGCGGAAACAGGCGCAGGTGTTGATATTGTTTCATTTTTCGCCTCTGTACAAAATACACATGAAATCGTAAGATAGTGTGTATGAAGCGTACTAACTTAATCTTAGATGAAAAGTTGTTGAATGAGGCGGTCGCATTAATGGGTGTACGGACCTATTCGGAGGCAGTGAACCAATCCTTGAGTGAAAGTATTAGACTGCGAAAAGCTCAGGATATTTTGTCCTATGCGGGAAGTGGCGTTTGGGAAGGGGATCTCTCTAAAATGAGGGAGGATGAGACCAAATCTAAAAGGAAGAAAAGCGGCAGAATATGATTTTGGTGGATACTTCTATTTGGATTGAATTCTTTAGAAAGTCTTCCAAGGTGACAATTCCTGTTGAAATGATTCCAAGCATTGCAGTTTGTTCGCCAGTTATTCAAGAAGTTCTGCAGGGAATTAAAGACGAAGGAATTGCAGCGAAAATAAAGAGTTCGCTGCTCAGTTTTAAGTTGGCGGGAGCCGATATTAATGTTGATCATTATATTGAGGCATCAAATATTTACCGCTCCGCCCGTCGCCGAGGAATTACAATTCGATCATCCATTGATTGTTTGATTGCCGCTATTGCACT
>JBDSKY010000032.1:0-4909 GCA_039916675.1 Bdellovibrionia bacterium | reverse complement strand
CTATTGGCAGCAGTGTAATCTAAAACATTCTGTTTCGCAGACAATCCACTGTCCACATACTGCTTAGTTGCAGCTTCGAGCGGGTCTGCGGGATTAGCAGATAATAGAAGTGCCCCACTCATAGAATCGCCGGATTTTAAAACGTTCGATGAAGCCGCACCGGTCAAATTCCCAGTTACGTTTCCAAGCAAATGAGCGGTGATAGATCCCGCAGCGAAGTTTCCAGAGGAATCTCTCTGTACTAAAGTACTTACCGTATTAACTGGCGTTGCTCCATTCGCCAGTTCCTCAGCGGCATGAATATTTAAAGCATTTGATCCACCCACACTATTTATAACCGACGTCGCATTGCCAGCGCCAGAAGCACTCACATCACCCGAAAGTGAAGTGATGTAATTACCAAGCGGTTGCCTAGTGCCAATCAATCCAGTAACATATTGTTTCGTAGCCGCACCCATGCTTGAAGTGGGATCAGCAGCTAAGATTAAGGCGCCCGTCAGAGTATCGCCAGCTTGATTTGCTGGAGTATATCCTAAAGCCGTTGATACATCTTCAGATGCTAAAGTTACCGCCCCAATTCGAGAATTAAAACTAGAAACTGAAGAACTTGACATCAGAGTTTCTACATACTGTTTGGTCGCAGGTTGCAGGGCCGAGGTTGGATCGCCTGGTAAATTTAAATTTCCTAAAGAATCAAAGTAAGAAAGAATTGAACCCGAACTGTTTTGAAATTCTAAAAGATTGCTAGTTTGAGCCGTAGCTCCTTTAATAACTTGTCCTTTTAGAGACGCATTCGATATATTTACCTGTAACTGAGCACTTGGACTCTGAGTACCTAATCCCAGACGTCCATCAGAAGTCAAAATCATCTTGGCACTTGAAGTACGATCATCACTTCCGGAGATACCAGAAGATGCTGTTTTAAATAGGATTCCGGAACCACCTGCTCCAGTTGCCGTTCCTGAAGATAATATCAGGTTACCACCTGTTTGGTCTATAGAATCACTTGCAGCACCTCCCGCAGCCACGACTAAATTCTGACCTGAAGTTCCAGCCGCAGAATTCCGTTCCACTTGAATTGTGCGACCAATAGTTCCACCCAATCCAATATCAGCAGTCGGAACAGAAGTCCCTACACCGAAGCTTCCAGCTATATAAGCGATACCACCACCTAAATTCGTGCTACCGCCCCCACCACTTAACTTAACGTAGAGCGAATCATGATTATGTAATGGTGAAGCATCCGAACTACCGTCTGTTAGAGCTTTTAAGCTATTTAAAGAAACGTTACCTTGGCCTGCAACCCCCGAAGCTGATTGAACAAAACTTGTTGAATCCAAGCCCTGCAAAGTCTGAGCTACTATAGCGGATGTTTGTGAACCAATAAGTTGATCAGGAGATAATATCGAAGGAATTAGAGTAGAATGGGGAGTTACCGTAACCCTTAAATATCGAACATCAGATGCAGAGGGGGTATATCCACCTGGACATGTAGGTGAGACACCTCGAAGCTGAGCAGTCGAATTACCAAAGATCTTACCCATCGATAGGCCAGGATCTGAAGCCGTTCTTTTAATATCATTTAATCCCGCACCTACTTGAATAGCAAAAAGGCCATTCGTCCCAGTCAGATCGATATTAGTTTGTGTTTCTTCATAAAGAAGACAAGAGCCTGTCGGATCATAAATTGCTAGAGCAAGATCTACTACTTCAGCAAGCGGGGCCGTTCCGGATGAATTATAAAATCGACCTTGATAAGTAAATGATTGCGATATATCTGCAGCGTTAGCAAGAGCTCCGATCAAGAGACCGAGGGTAAACACCCAAATATAGGCAAAAGAATAAAGATCCTTCCCTTTCCGAAAAACCGCTTTAATGCGAAAGACACTATCAAGATTTTGTATCATAGTAATTTAACGGACGTCCATTTAATATAGCCTCATTACTTCTCGACCAAAAACCCAACTGCCTTTAAAAGGTGTAAAAAACCATAGGGCAATACTTGACTTAAATTATCACATATATTAAATAATCAGTCTATATCAATATACAAAGCAATAGAGAGTTAAACTAGATACACTAATAATATTGAGTATTTATAGAATCCGTTTTCTTTACATACTTTCAATTTTAAAATTGACTATTTCGATTTGACATTATACACGAATAAAAATGAAGAAAGCTATCCCCACAAGAAGTGTAAGTTTTATACTGGCCCTCATTTTTGCCGCACAAATGGTGCCTATTTCTGCCCATTCAAACGATCGGGAAATTCCCCTTCGAGAAATGTCTCAGGCAAGCCCAAGTTCGCTTGAGAACGGGCAATCAAGACCCACCCTCTCAAAAAAATGGAAATATTGCATAGTTGGGACCGCAGCCGCTGTATTGATAGCTAGCGTATCTACTGGTGTCTACTACGTAGTGCAGGAGCAGCAGCAAGCGGAACAACAACCCTCACTTCCTGTTTTTACTGAACCGGATAGCGTTCAAAACAACGCTTTTTTGACCTTCTACGGCTATGACGATAATGACAATGGCAAAGGCTCATATGGGACAAGCGTAATCTCTGATCCGACCATTCATCAAGTCGCAACCGAAGACTTGGGAACTTACGATCATCCTTCAACTTTTGCAGCTGACTACCGAGCATTTCGGGCAGGTGAGCGGATTTATATTCCACGATTACAAAAGTACTATATTATGGAAGACACCTGCCGGGCATGTACAGATGATGCAGACCAAGGAAAATCGAGAGCTGATCTTTACATTGGTTCAAACGATCAAATTCAGGGCCAGACTTTAACAGCATGCCAGATTTCATTTACCCACGATGGATACAACGACGTGATCATTCGAAATCCGACAGATGGGCATCCAGTAGATACACACCCGCTTTACACCAAGGGGATTTGTTACCAACAGAACTCGAATTGATTCGAAAGGCACTGGAACACGCAAGTCATCCACCCTCAAGGTACAAGGCCTGTGATTCACAATCGGCTCTACCCCTCTTCTAAAAAATGCAGTCAATGTGGCATGATCAAAGAAGCTCTCTCTCTAAAAGAGAGAAATTATAATTGCGACTGTCTAAAAGCGCAGGACTTAAGGTTTTTTAAGAGTACCGATCTCCTGAAGAAACTTGATTTCATCTACCAAGAAATCAGGAGTCAGGGGGTCGATATCCAAGATTTGCTTTCTCTGTTTGTGATTTCGATCCATAAAATGGAGCGTTAATAGAAACCGACCTTTAACCTTCGTCGGTTTTAGAAAATATTCGCCGGGTTCATGGGGGATCTCACTTGCAATTGTATAGTGGGTGAAACCTTTAAGGTGTAAGTTTAAGTCCTCCAAAGTATTTTCACCAATAAAACGGGATCTAGCCGCTTTTGTCTTAATATGATCCATACCCAAGCTAAACTGCACAGCTGAAATTCTATCTTTTGGATTACTCTCTAAGGCTCGTATCAACAATTGATCTAGGGAATCATAGTCCTGATTTTGAAGAAACTTCTCAGTGATTTCAGCCAAGGCCTTAGTTCGGCACTCCAATTTGCCATCAAAATTCAACTTTTCTTCGCTGCAATTGAGGAGACCCTCAACTAAATTAAATGGCTTTAATAAATAGAACGCCAGAATGCCTTGTGAAAAAACATCAGCTTTCAGAAAGTTTTCGATCTTTTCTTCTAGATTGATCCCGATCCAACCTTTGGTAATTTCCGGGGCCATCGTATAAGAAGTTCCACCTTCAAAACGACTTTCTCCTTTTCTCAGGTCCAATCGAGGTCGTGTAGACATGCCCAGGTCATTGTACATCGCTACATAACGCTGGGAATTGAAACGTTGTCTAGGTTTTTCATCACGGAGCAATACATTTTCCAATTTAATATCATTATGAGAAATGCCCAGCTTATGGAGAGCAACCAAACCTCTTGCAAGTTGGTGTATAATATCAATTCTTTGTGCCTGGGTGCCGATGCCACTCTCAAAAAAATAGAATAGGTCTTTATCAGCCAGCGATTGAAAAAATCTGTCAGGCAAGTGACCTAATAAATCGACCAATCCGAGCTTTTCAGTAGCTGGAAGCGAATCCAACAATGTTAATAACTCCACTTCATTCTGAAGAGATTCGATCGAACTGGGCCGATTGTGAGAAATTAATTCAGCCACTGGCGAGAAATTCTTGTACTGGACTGCTTTTTTAAAAGACTTCCCGGATCCTTGCTGTTCAATTTTTTTATTGAAGTCTAGAAATATACTGGGTTTCGGGCTGATTGGAGAAATGAGGGTGACTCTTCTGGTTTTACTTTCTCCGTTGATAAGAAGGGGAAGGTGATAATTCAGAACCGCCGGGGCCTTAACTTTTAATTGCTTCTTATTTTCTTCTATAAAATTGAGAAAATGGTAGATCTCTTGGGCAGAGACTTTTCCACCGGCCCAATCAGGCAAATTTTTGATTGCAGCCTTGATCCGATGAATTTTTTTCAAGCCCAATTGGTGAGGGTACTTCTGTAACCCTATCCCTGGCTCACCCGAAAGTGTTTGATGTAGCACTGCTGAATACTTTGTATAAAAATCTAACGAACTTTCATTCAAAGTACCATCTTGGAGTTTCAGGTCAGTGATTTCAATTTCCTGGTCCAAATCAACTTTTTCGCTTGAGTAGGAAAAGGGCGAAACAATGACACTAAGAAAGAATCCGGCAATAATAATCAGGGGTTTGTAATTCATGTGGGTTTTTAAATATCATAATGTGTAATAATCATCAACAGATTTTTAAGCCTCTGTAGGTGATAAGCCAAATGTCCGCTTTCAATAAAAGCGAAATGTCCTGCTTGAGTAAAGCTGTTTTATACTTCTAGTAAATAAAAATCACTAGGAGGGTGAAATGGTTCTATTCGAATGGGAGCGA
>JBDSKY010000031.1:0-10972 GCA_039916675.1 Bdellovibrionia bacterium | reverse complement strand
ACCAAATTAGCCAGGCGAAAGGGTAGACCTCCAGCCTGCCTAGTACCCAGAAACTCTCCGGGTCCGCGAATTTCAAGATCCGCTTCGGCAATTTGAAATCCGTCATGACAAGTTTCAAGGACTTCTAAGCGCTGGGCCCCAGTTCCTTCGGTCCTTTTACCAGTGAAAAGAAAACAATAAGATTGGTGCTTTCCTCGACCCACTCGACCTCGCAATTGATGAAGCTGTGATAAACCGAAACGTTCTGAATGTTCGATAAGCATGATCGTGGCGTTTGGCACGTCTACACCTACTTCAACCACGGTAGTAGAAACTAATATTTGAGTTTCGGCCCGCTTGAACTTTTGCATCACTTCTTCTTTTTCAGCAGAAGGTAGCTGGCCGTGCAAAAGACCAATGGAAAATTCTGGAAATACCTCTTTTGCCAAAAGCTCCGCTTCTATTACAGCGGATTTCAGCTGGGTAAAACCTTCTGCTTCACTTTCATTGATTAAGGGATAAATGAAGAACGCTTGCCTTCCGGCACTGAGCTCTTTCCTGATATGTTGATATGCCCGAATTTTATCAGACTTCTCCCGTACTACTTGAGTTGTTACGGGTGACCTCCCCGGAGGTAACTCACGAATAGAAGAGACTGTCAGATCACCAAAAGCCGTTAACGCAAGAGTTCGAGGTATCGGAGTAGCCGTTAAAAGCAAAGAATGAGGCGAAAGTACTTTACCCGTCTTTGAGTCTACTCTTTCTCCTTTTGCCTTCAGCACGCTTCGTTGCTCAACTCCAAAACGATGCTGCTCATCAATCAAGACATAGGAGAGCCGAGAGAATACTACGGGAGCTTCCAGTAACGCATGGGTACCAATTAATAAAATCGGCTCCCCAGCGGCAAGACGGCCCTGCAGCTCCGCACGCACAGGACCGGAAGTCTTGCCGGTCAGTAAGGCCACATTCAATTTGCCTTGAAAAAGATGCTTGGCATTTTTAAAATGTTGTTCTGCCAATATTTCCGTAGGCACCATTAAGGCGACTTGACCACCTTGGAACGTAACGTAAGCAGCACTGAGTAAGGCGATGGCAGTTTTACCCGAGCCCACATCACCCTGAATTAAGCGATTCATAGGATGGGATGCAGCTAGATCTACAAGAATATCTCTAAGGGATTGCTTTTGCCCTTCTGTTAATTCAAATGGAAGCATTCCAATCAAAGCTGAAAGACGATCTCTGGCCCCGGAAGACGCAAATGAAACTGCATAAGTCTTCTCTCCATGAATGCGACGCCTTAACATCAAAAATTCAAATTTAAGAAATTCCTCATAAATCAATCGCTGATGAGAAGGTGTTCGAAATTCAGCCAAAGAGGCTAAATCAAACCCTTCGGAATCTGGAGGAAAGTGAAGGCCTCTGATGGCAAAGGAGGCAGTAGGAAAACCGTGCTTTTCTACTAAATAATTCGGCAAATCTTCCGGAAGCGACTCTGAAAATTTTTCTAAAGTTTCCCAAAGAACTTTTCTCAAAGTTTTGGTGGGGACTTCTTCAATTTCGATATAAACGGGAACAATTCGACCCATGTGTGCCGAAGCTGCGGTAAGCTCATTCTGCTGCTCGTCATCAGCAGCAACTCCCCACGTCATCTCGGGATGAACTATCTCTGGTCGATTCAAAAAATTTTTAACTTTCCCGGTAACTAGAATTCTGGCACCAGGAAGGAGTCTTTGTTCCAACCCTCGAGGTGGGTAAAACCACTTCAAACTCAATTCCCCGGTATCGTCGAAGCAACGAACCTCAAGCATCGAACGCCCAAGCTTTCTAATAGGAATTTGCTTCTGACTTGAAATAGTAACGGCAACAGAAGACTTAACGCCTTCGGTTAAACTCGATATTTTGGACAATTTTGAGCGATCTTCATAAGTCCGGGGGAAAAAAAACAACAAATCTTTAACTGTCTCAACGCCCCGACTTTTAAACACTAAGCCGAGCTTTGGCCCTACTCCTTTTACAAACTGAATAGGAGTATCTCGACCCTCACCACTAGGACGACCACTTGAGAGGCGACTGCCTAGATTATTCGTAATAGACTTTGACAACGTCGTAATGGATTTGCCCTTTAGGTGCCATCACAATCACTTCATCTCCCGCAACCTTGCTAATCAAAGCCCGGGCAATAGGCGATGTAATTCCTACTTTGCCATTTTTAATATCGGCTTCGTCTACACCAACGATTTTATAAGTTACTTCCTTGCCCGACTCTTGATCCGTCAATACTACTGTAGCTCCAAAGACGACTTTATCAGTCTTTATTGCTGTTGGATCGATAACTTCTGCGCGAGCGAGCTTCCCATTGATGTCCTGAATTCTTCCTTCAATGAAGCCTTGCCGCTCCTTAGCTGCACTGTAGTCTGCATTTTCGGACAAATCGCCGTGACCACGCGCGATTTCAATAGCCTTAACGACAGCAGGACGCTCAACAGACATCAAGTGTTTCAGCTCGTCGTCTAAAAGGCGCTTTCCTATCACTGTCATCGGTACTTTATCTTCGGACATAGGCCATAGAACTAGCATAACCGACAGCAAAATCAAGCCTGGGTAACAGTTAGATCAAAATAACCTAATAAATCACTCACCTAAATTATAATGAAAAACTTTAGCCGCCCCCATGAAATAAAGTAACTTTTGGCCAAGCCAAACCTAATGTAAGCTTTTTTTCAAAATGCTAAAGTCGTACAAAATTCTTTTTTCGAAGCAAAGTATCGCCTATAAAATTTGCGTCGCATTACTCGCGCTATTTATTCTGTCCGCAACGATGCGGTTTTCGGTGCATCCGAGTGGCGGTCATACCTTTCGCCAAGCCGATACGATCGGAATGTGTATTGCGTTTGCCGAAGAACTGAAGACTAGGGGGCTTCAAGGCTTCGATTTTCTACTTTATCCAAGACTTTTGCAAAAGGGATTACTCGACGGGATCAATGCCACGGAATTTCCGTTGTTAGATGTTTTAGGCGGATTTTTCTTCCTAGGCGGGAATCCATGGCTGGGAGTGATGTGCACTTCGCTTTTGATTCTGGCTTTGAATCTTTGGGCAGGCTTCATCTTTCTTCCGCGTTTTCTCAAGTTTTGGAACGTGGAGATTCCAAATATTCTCGGCGTTACACTTTGGCTCTGCGGAGGAAGTGTTGCAGCGCAAACTACCGCAATTATGCCCGAAGGCTTAGCATTTCCTCTCATCATAATGGGCATGGTTCTATTTCTTGAAAACGGCAAGACAGAGCGAATTATAAAGGGTGTATCTAGCTCGAAGCTGATGCTGGGAACCTTGCTTTGTAGCCTCGGTATGGCAGTTAAGCCTACGACATTGATTGGCATGGGAGCAATCCTCCCCATTCTACTTTTTTCAAAAACTTTCCATAACCGTCGCACTCTCTTGCTACTTCTTATAGCTACCAGTCTTGCATTTCCAGCCTGGTGGTACACTGTACATGCTCGGTATGTCATTAGCTTTGCCCAAGGACCACAAATAGTTCCACTCGCTCATTTAGATCCTCTCGGCAAACTTTATGAGGCGGGCCTCGCCGGGATTAAAAACTTACTCTCACGCGAAGCGCTATACGGAGAGGGCCAGTTCCCTATTTATTTCGGCTGGTTTTTCATTGCTGCTGCCTTGGCAATCAAAGAGTACCTTCTTGCATTCTTTTATTTAATTGCACTGATCGCGACGATCTCCTTAGACGGTGAACACCTTTATCAGCATGCTTATTATTTTATTGGAGCTGCAGCATTTTCTTTTCCGCTTATGGCAAGAGTCTTAGGAGCCCTTCAAAAATATACTTTATCTAGAAACATAGCGATCGCACTCATTTTCTGGGGGCTTCTATACGAGACTCGGACCAACATCTGGATTTGGGCTAGAGACTCTCAAATGGGCACTCAGAATCTATGGGCATTGGGAACCCAAGCGCGCAAGATCATTCCGCCTACTGACCATCTTGTTACTGAAGATGGAAGCTATCCACAAAAAATGATCTTTATTGGCCGCAGCGGAACAAAAATGGTCAATCTACCGTTCGAAATATGCAATAACTCGAAATATAGTCGCATCCCGTTAACTCTAGTAACGGACGCACCACCGCCTTCGCCTGAATTTAAATGTGGCGGCCGCAGCACATCCACAATTACCGTTAATGGCTCCGCTGCAAGCTGGTATCTAACTCATACTGAATAGAAACCTTGTCAGCCTAGTCCTAAAGAACATCGCTCCAAGGAGGGCTAATCGCAAAAGCAGCATTTATCTGCCCCACGTGCGAGTATGCTTGAGGAAAGTTCCCCATCTGGACGCGTTTGTTAGAAACAAAATGTTCAGAAAGTAGCCCTAGATGATTAGCGCCGCCCATTGCTGCTTTCATTGCCTCGTGAGCTTCGGCGATTTGCCCGGTTCGCGCCAATGCCTGAACCAGCCAAAACGAACAAATTAAGAAGGCGGATTTTGGATTTCCAAAATCGTCTTTCCTTAAATAACGGTAAAGTAAATATTTCTCGTTGTCCGCATCTCCTAATTTGAGATTTCGTATAATTTCGCGAACGGTTTTAATGTTTAAATCGCTATCGGGGTATCTCAAAATGGGAAGCTGCAAAAGCGCTGCATCAAAGCTATCGTCTTTAGGTCCGTTGCGCAGAGTCCCCTCTTTAACGGCGGCAATGATCGCGTCTTCAGCAGTTTTCTGAGCCTCCTCTAGATTTAAATCCAGAGTTTCAAAAAATCCCAGCTTCTGAATACTCTTCATTCTTTCAATGCCGGCCCAACACATTAAATTTGAAAATGAATGTTCCTGCCAGCCGTTTCTAATTTCCCAAAGTCCTGCGTCAGGTTGCGAAATATTGCGGATACACTGCTTAACCAGGTTTGCTAAGAGCTGCTGATGCTCCTTTGTCCTTAAGTGATGAAACCGCTGGTCAAAGAAAATAGGAGCCAAGGTTAGTACCATCTCACCGTAAACATCATTTTGAATATGCTCTGCGGCCTGATTATTACTTCTTACCGGCTGATTGCCGTTAAAACCTTTCCAGTTGGCGTGAGATTGTTCAGGTAAGGGAAGGGACTGATCTAGACGATAGACTGGTCTTAAACGCTCGCGAGAATGCTCGTGACGCTCTGCTATATTTAGAAGAAACCCAAGAAACTTTTCCATCTCCTCAAAATGGCCTAGATTATGAAACGCCGATAAAACGTAGTAAGCGTCTCTTAACCAACAAAACCGATAGTCCCAATTTCGCCCTTCTTCATTTTCTTCAGGAAGGCTCGTAGTCAGAGCCGCTAGGATAGCTCCGGTATCTTCAAAACAGTGGAGCTTTAACGTTAGAGCCGAACGCACTGTCTCCTTTTGATAAAGACTCGGGATCGAACAGTGCTTAACCCAGGTTTTCCAATATTCGGTAGTCTCTGTGAGAAAATCGTTAACGACTTTATTTAGATTACCTTCAACTCGCTGTGCCCACGCAAGGCCGAGGTATAAAGGCTCGGTTAAAGGGAAAGACGATTCTTCCAAAATATTGATTAATGGCTGATTTACAGACAAACTCACGGAGTGGTTCACGGATTGACTTAAGGACAAATATAGAAACTCATCTTGAATTTTATATTTTAGAAAATCTTTTTCACGAACTGGCAAAACTCGTTGCTTCTCCCAGCCGTTTACCGGTCGACAGGATATCTGAATTACAGGGTGCCCTGCAACTGGCTCAATAACTCGATAAATTGAGTTGGGGCGATAGACCTTGTCCTGCACTGTGAAACGAGGACTGAAATCGGTAATTCGAATTTCACTTCCATCACTCGAATAGAGATGGGTAACCAAAACATTGGTATTAGGTTGATAGTATTGATGGGACCGGGAAGCTCCCGCAAGCTGTACCGAGCAATGACCACCCTCATCATCCACTAATTTACCAAAGACCGGGGGACTGTCCGGCCGGGGCAAACACCACCAGTCAAGGGAGGCCATTTTACTCACTAAGACAGAAGTCTGACAATTTCCGATTAACCCATAGTTATACATATTCCGCTTGAAGGTAGAGTGAAGTAAAAATTTGTCAATTACTTTTTAAATAATGCTTCAGCAGCTTCCTTCATTTCGTCGCGCCCCGTTGCGGATTTTCCTGCTGTCGAAGTAGAGGGTTTAAAATAATCGCAAAAATTAGATCGTTCCTTTTCGACTACTCGTTCTGCCTGAGGCTCTCGGCAATCATTATTTGAACCTTTGTCGGAATAGATACAACCCTTACAGACTTTAGTATCCCTGCCACATTTTCGACAGGTATCTGCTCGGCCATAATCTAAAACCGAAAGATCCACTCCACAATTCCAGCAATTTCCACCCTGATCATAGGCCATTGACGTCCTCCTTCGAAGCTAGAGCGGCAATATTTCCAAAGGACCTTTTCTTTCCTCACGAATCCCTTCCACCATCATACGGGCAGCCGACACTACCGTGGTGTAGGGTATTTTACGTTCCAACGCAGCTCGCCGAATCGTAAAGCTATCCCGAATTGCAACTTGATCCGAGACAGTATTAATAATTAAAGAAAACTGTCCTTTTTGAATAGCATCCACGCAGTGAGGAGCCCCTTCGCTTACTTTATTTATTCGTGTCACTTCGAGGCCGTATCCATTCAGAAACTTTTCTGTTCCCGCAGTGGCCCATAATTTGAAACCTAATTCTTTTAATCCCCGCGCAATCAACAAAATTTCAGCCTTATCTTCGTCTCGAATAGAAAGAAAGGCCTCACCTTTTTGAGGAAGCTGCATTCCGGCCGCTGCTAAAGCCTTGGCATAGGCACCAGCGAAAGACCTTCCTCTGCCCATTACTTCCCCCGTAGACTTCATTTCAGGCCCCAGGAGAACATCCACTCCAGGGAACTTGCCAAATGGAAATACGGGTGCTTTCACATTGTAGGTCGTAATGTTGAGATCTAAATCTTCGTGAATACCTAAATCATGCAAGGACTTTCCTAACATGACCTGCACTGCTAGTTTTGCCAAAGGCTTGCCAACGGCCTTGCTTACAAAAGGAACGGTTCGAGAGGCTCTCGGATTTACTTCCAATAAATAAATTCGGTCACCCTGAATAGCAAATTGAACATTCATTAAGCCAATCACTCGCAATCTTTTAGCCAGCTCACGAGTATAAGTTCGAATACGATCACAAATTTTTACCGATAAGGTTGCAGTAGGTAAACTACAAGCACTGTCCCCTGAGTGGATCCCTGCCTCTTCGATATGCTCCATGAGCCCACCGATAAAAGTTTCACGACCATCCGAAATCGCATCCACATCTACTTCTGTAGCTCGATCCAAAAAGCGATCAATCAAGATGGGATGATCATAGCTAACGGTTGCGGTATCTTTAATCCACTGCTCTAACATGGCTTGATTGTGAACAATTCTCATTCCCGTACCGCCCAATACGTACGAGGGTCTAACTACTAAGGGGTAACCTAACTTATTAGCTCTCTCAATAGCTTCAGCGGGAGTACGTGCCGTTGTGGCCTCCGGTTGTTCTAAACCTAGAGGTTTAAGATCCCGGACGAGCTCTTCACATTTCTGACGATCTTCAGACAAATCGATGCTTGAGGGAGAAGTTCCTAATATCTTAAGTCCACCTTGCTCCAAGGCATTCGCAATTTTAAGAGGTGTTTGACCGCCAAACTGTACAATAACCCCCAAGGGCTGTTCAATTTTAGCGATCTGAAGAACATGCTCAGCAGTCACGGGTTCAAAGTAAAGCTTATCTGAAATATCAAAGTCGGTACTCACGGTTTCAGGATTCGAATTGACCATGATAGTCTCAATACCGATTGCCCTCAAGGCCATGGCAGCATGAACACAACAATAGTCGAATTCGATCCCTTGCCCAATTCGATTAGGACCGCCACCCAGAATCATCACTTTAGGTTTATTGCTGATCCGGGACTCATCAGTCCCCTTGTAGGTGCTGTAAAGATAAGGAGTCTTTGCTTCGAATTCTGCTGCACAGGTATCAACCGATTGAAAAACTGCTAGTACCCCCAGAGCTTCTCGGTCTTTGCGAATCTTATCCTCACTCAAACCCAAGACACTGGAAATGGCTTTATCAGTCCACCCGTTAGCTTTAATAGAAAGAAGCTCTGCAGGTGAAAGAGGCCAAGGCTTGCTGTTCAGTAGTTTCTCGCCCTCTAAGTAAATGGCTATCCGTGAAAGAAACCAAGGATCGATAAATGAGCGTTTCGCAATTTCCTCTAAATCTGCTCCGTTTCGAATCGCGTCTGCTACGGCCCAAAGCCTAAGAGGCTGGGATTTCTCAATCAATGCCCAATCAATTTTTTTAGCGTCCTCTAAGGTCTCTGCCAAAGGCGACAACCAAGGCAATCCTATTTCCAGTCCAGCAATTGCTTTCCCCAACGATTCTTCAAAGGTGCGACCAATGGCCATCACTTCTCCGACAGATTTCATTTGAGTGCCGAGAAAGTGTTCAGTCGGGCGAAATTTTCCGAAATCAAAACGAGGCAATTTAGTAACAACGTAATCAATGCTCGGCTCAAAACTACAAGGAGTCGTGCCCGTAATATCGTTAGTTAATTCATCTAAGGTGTAACCAATAGCTAATTTAGCGGCCACCCGCGCAATGGGAAATCCTGTTGCTTTCGAGGCCAACGCGCTGGAACGAGAAACCCGTGGATTCATCTCAATTACGATGGATCGTCCGGTCTTAGGCTCGACAGCAAACTGGATATTTGATCCACCCGTTTCAACTCCGATAGCCCGAATAATACGTATGGCCTGATCCCTAAGGCGTTGATATTCTCGGTCTGTTAATGTCTGTGCAGGAGCAACGGTAATACTATCACCCGTATGGGTACCCATTGGATCAAAGTTTTCAATAGAGCAAACAATAATCACATTGTCTCGTTTGTCCCTAACAACTTCGAGTTCAAACTCCTTCCAACCGACTAAACTCTCCTCGACCAAGACATCCTTATTCGGAGAAAGAAAAAGAGCTCTCTCAATTTTCTGATGAAATTCTTCTCGTGTAAAAGTCAATCCGCCGCCTTCGCCACCCAGAGTAAAGGAAGGACGAAGCACTAATGGAAGTCCAAACTCAGCTAAAATTTTGTCAGCATCCTCCAAGGATCGGGCCACTCGGCTCCTTGCGCTTTGGATACCGATTGAATCCATTGTCGCCTTAAAGGTTTCCCGGTCCTCAGCTTTATGAATTGACTCTGGTGTTGCACCCAGGATTTCCACATTATATTTTTTGAGCACTCCTGAACGATGGAGCTGCATGGTCAAATTCAAGGCCGTTTGCCCCCCCATTGTAGGAAGCAAGGCGTCAGGCCTCTCAGCAGCAATTATTCTTTCAACAAATTCCGGAGTCAGGGGTTCGAGGTACACACGATCCGAAAGCTCGGGGTCAGTCATGATAGTTGCGGGATTAGAATTCAGTAAAATAACCTGATATCCTTCCTCTCGTAACGCTTTAAGTGCCTGAGTTCCCGAATAATCGAATTCACAGGCTTGTCCAATGACAATAGGTCCACTTCCAATCAACAGTATCTTTTTTAAATCTTGGCGCCTTGGCATTGGCACACCCTATTCTCTCAGGGGGCTCCTAATCCAGTCAAAAATCTATGTGGGTGCTAAACTCTAGCTCAATCGGTTGGTTGGGACGGGCTGTATTATGATATTGGACTGCATTGGCGATATGGACTTCATTAGCCTTCATCATACTTAGCCCATAAATCAAGGAGTTAGCTGTCAGAGCTATCCCACTTAATGTGACAAAGCCCCCCGGACGAATTGAACCACTGGCGGGATCTAGCACCGGGTGACTGATCACCACTCCAGCGATCATGGCAAGAACCCCAACGGTTCCAGTAAAACCTGCAAATCTTATTTTCCTTTGGTTTTCCCGATAGATCTCCAGCTCAGACTCGGCGTAGGGAAGGCCACGCATAAAGGGATTGAGGCCCAAAGCATCTTTCCCTGTTTCTGAATCACATTCCAATCTTTTTCCTTTAAAAAGGAAATGCCTTTCACAATGAGAGACATTAGGAGGAGTCCTTTGAGTTAGTGGAGGCGGCACAGTGGGGTTTTTAGGAATTTGGCCTTCTTCCTTTTGATACCATTCTCGTTGATACAACTGAGGTGCGTACGGCGATGGAGGGGAAACAAGTGAAGTCTGCTCCTTACTTTCAGCCGAAAAACTGATAGTAAGTAGCCCTAAAGCAAAAAAAAACGTTAAGAGGAAAAATCGGCCAGCCATTGTCAGCCAACATATCATGAAAAACAATCGTGAAACCCCTAAATCAGACTTAAGCCGCTTCTTAAATAGCGTTCACCAAGATTTTCACGTGGTAAAGTTTCTTTATTCTGATCCGATTGAATTTATTTACCGCTATGAAGATCCCTGGGAGCAAGAAGCCGTAGCCCTTTTATCAGCTCTTCTTGCCTATGGCAAAGTAGCTCAAATTCGCAAGTCGATTGAAGATGCGCTTTTTCGGATAGGCACAGTCGCACCGTCTCCTAAAATCTTTGTAACAAATCTGAACAATCCTGTTTTTAGAAAAAAAGCGCGACAATGCTTTCAAGGATTTGTGCACCGTTTCAATAAAGACGACGACCCTGTAATTCTATTGGAGCTACTTAACCAAAGCTGGTCCAAGTATGGTTCACTGGGTGCCCACTTTGTTCACCACCTCTCGCCTACCGACCCCGACGTTGGAAACGCCTTGAATCAGCTCATAAGAGACTGGCGAAGTTGGCTCCCTCTTAAAACACCTCAGAGCTTTCAATACCTTTTGACCTCCCCTGAGGACGGAAGCTGCTGTAAAAGGTGGTGTATGTTCCTGAGATGGATGGGGAGAAAAGATGCGATCGATCCAGGCCTTTGGAATCGTTCATCGCGCGATGAGCGAATTACAAATAGACTTAGTGCTCTATTTCCTCCTG
>JBDSKY010000030.1:0-2548 GCA_039916675.1 Bdellovibrionia bacterium | reverse complement strand
TGGGAAACGGAGGAATCCAAACGGAGATCGGTAATCTGGTCCCTTTCATTTTTCCTGCCCGGTGGTTAGTGAGCGGATCAAGGCGTTTTGAAGCCCGAGCTGAGAAATATGCCAATGCTCTGCTTCGAATTAATACCGCCAAGGCCATTCAAACCCTTTCCTTGGCTTACGATGCCCAGTTAGAGATCAGGAGTGAATTGAGGGCGTTGCACTCTGAAGTTTTTAATCTCCTTAACACTCTCAAAGAGAAGCAAGTTCTATTCTCCAAGCAAATTGATTCCAATTCGGTTCTTACGATTGAGATTTTAATAAATGACCTCGATGTTAGTCTCTATGCAACTGAAAATGACATCAATAGTAATCAAATTTCTCTGTCTACCTTGTTGGGTTTTCAGAATCCATTAGCGGTCGAAAAAGTTGTCCTGGGAAATGAAACGACTCGAATGCGTTCCATTCCTATTCTTGCGGAAGCAGACCTTGAAGTAGAAAAAAAGCGACTTGCAGAAATATCCATCTGTAACTCCTTTGAGCTTCAGCAATTAAAAAACCTTCGAAAGGCAGCGAGTCTGGATGAAAAAGCTGTTTATCTGAACTGGTTTGATTTTTCATCTACTCTGGATTTAGGTCTCAACTTGTTTCCAAAAGCGAAGATCGCCCATTCATTAGTAGAAACTCTTGATTTAAGAATTGGTGAAACTCGGCAAACATTGATTGCAAGGGCTTACAATCAGATCCGAGATCGCAATATGATTCGTAAGAATCTTGAGATCTATGAATCTTCCCTGACTTCCAGGAGGGATCGACTTGGTAAGCTCCTAAGTCAGTATAACGACTGGATTCGCACCCTCGAAAATGCCAAAGATAGCCCAGTCTCAACCTCAGACCTTCGAAATGCTGTGAAAGATCTTATTTTGGGGATGCGGTCTTATTACAACGCTCGAGCTGCAGTCGAAATTAACCAGGTGGAAGTGGATCGATTGGAACTACAAGGCGCTTATTTGCATTTGCTTCCGGGGTAGGCGGCTTGTTATTTGTTTGGACGAATCATTTTCTCATCAGTTTTAACTGAGTTGATGCGTTTAGGACCCGTCTAACTACGCCGTCATCATCTTCGTCGTAAATGTCTCCTATAATTTCCTCTAGTACGTCTTCCATCGTTACAATCCCTGTTTTGGCGCCGTGACCATACACGATGCTCAGGTGGCTCCTGTGTTCCTGCATCAATTTAAAGGCTTTCAGGATTGGGTCTAATTCTTGAGTCCGAACAGGTTCTCGAATCAGGGTCGACCAGTGACCCTCTTTGGTCTTTTTCCAAGCCATAAATTCTTTTGTGTTCAAAACGCCTAGGACTCTCTCTTCATCCAAAACTGGGATCCGGGTGTGTCCAGAAGTTAGAATTACATTTTCAACTTCGTCATTAGTTAGATTCTTAGCGACTGAAATTACCTCAGTCCACGGGACAGCAACATCTTTAACTCGCTTCTTTTCAACGTTGACTAGGTTTATAACATATTGTCGAGTCTGTTGAGATAGCTGGTCTAATTCTACCGTTACTATTGAAGCAGCTTGCTCTTGTTTCCGTTTTCTAAAAAAAATGTGGAGAAAATTCCTGGTGGACCATTCGAAGACAGTGACAATGGGAGAGAGCACATTTTCAAGAAGTATTAGCCAGCGAATGTACTTTAGGACAATTCTTAAAGGATTTCTGAGAGCGATTGTTTTAGGAACAAGTTCGCCCATGACCACATTTAGGTAGGTTAGTAGCACGACGATTAAACTTACTCCTAAAGCATCTGCGGCTCCTTCACTAAATCCGAAGCGATTCTGCAAGATCGGCGTTAGGGATTCTTCAACACCGGCGCCTCCGATTGCTGCTGCAAGTGCTCCGACTAAGGTAATACCAATTTGGATTACGGAGAGGGTTCGTTCTGGATTGTCTCGGAGGGCTAATACCCGGCGCGCGTCAGTGTTTCCTGTTCTAACCATTTCTCTTAGACGCGGTTTACTAACAGTTACGAACGCCATTTCGATACAGGCTAGTATTGCGTTGGCGAGTAAGCAGACGGCAATTACGAGGATTTCAAGCATTGTGGGACCTTATCACTTATGGGGGGCCTGTTGAATGCTGTTGTAGCGGGCTTGTTCAGACTTGCCGCACAAGTGGGATGCCTTACTAGGTTTGAAAATAGCAAATAGCTTTGGATAGAAGCTGTGTTTTATTAAAATGCCTTGGGAGTTGGCGTTAAATATGCTGCCCAGTCGCGCTCCGATCTCAAACCGTTCTCGTTGGATTAGGCATATTCCGAACCTGCTAACATGCTTAAGAATTTTACTTGCAGGGTTCTTTCCGCTCGTCCCCAACGCTATGAGACTTCTGGTTGTAGGTGCAGCACTGTTGACCGAATTTTTAGATGGAACCTTGAGCCGGTGGCTTCATGCTGAAACTCTACTGGGTCAGATTTTGGATCCCGTTGCGGACAAACTTTTCTTTGGATCAGTAGTTATTACGGCCTTAATTGAGGGGCGGCTTTCGCCATATGAGGCCGTT
>JBDSKY010000029.1:0-8557 GCA_039916675.1 Bdellovibrionia bacterium | reverse complement strand
GTTCTCGGTGTGACTTTACCGGGTCCCAAAATTAGGGCAGGGCCACTTACGTGGGTCGATATTCCTCCAGTTGTGAGTATCGCGGCGCCCGATGGGAAATGAGACAGATGTCGCTGGAGTGTTTCTTTTTTGGCGGCAAAGTTAGAATTTGGTTTTAGGAATTTCCATCGAATATGGAAACTGATCTCAGCTTCATTGGCCCACGAGGATTGATTCCAATGAGTCATTAAGGCCCCATCGATCTCTGCTAAAAACTTTTTGTCCCGAATGTCTGTCGTGATTGGTATTGTGATGATTCCAGCTGGCACTTTCTCAATGTATTCTGGAAGGAATTGTTGTTTAACGATTCTTCGCGGACGTAAAGCCTCTCGTAGAGAATCCAATTGTTTTGGATTTTCTTGCTGGTCGCCTTGGAAGAGTCCTTGAATAAGGGTTTCGCTGGCCGGGGTTTTACCTTTTGCGGAGTCTTCCCTTTGTTCAGAGAGAAGAAGAGGTTGCCACGTCGACAGGTATCTAATCTGTTGGGCGAAGGTGATGAGGGAGGCATTTATTTCATTCCACTCGTTGGTAAGTGTATCGAACTTTTTCTCCTGTTCTTTGTTTGAATCACCCTTGCCCGAAACCTTCGCGTTGGCGGAGGAGATATGTGCTTCTAGTCGATTCAATCTTCTAAGGAGATCCCAGCCAATAACAGCTGTCTGGTACCAGGAAAATCTGTTTGGCTTTGAAACCGGAAAAGGAAAAATTGCGCCGCGATTTTGGTCTACGTAGATTTCCGGAAGTTGGCCATAGGTACCGTGGATCGCAGTCTCAGATTTGGCGGGTTCCAAAAGCTCTTCCTTCAGCTGGTGTTTCTTCCTGTATTCAAGAAGCGACAGCCGGATTAGTTCTCGTTTGAGCTGGATCCTTGGTGTCCATGACATGCTGAAGGAATGCCAGATTTCGTCTGACCTGAAAGCCAGCCAGCCAGGAGTGACTTGCATCTGCTGAGGAGGACGTTCTTGGATGCAGGAGTTAAATAATAGTCCTGGCACCCAGAAAACGGTGGCTGCTAAAACATTCCACCCTAGCTTTAAAGAAAACACCTCAGTCGTTCGGTTTTCTCTTTAAAAAGAATATAACCGCGGCTCCTATTGCTAGCAGAACTAGGACAGGGAGTGGGAGAGGCAGTTTATTTTTAGACTGAGTAGGTGCAGCAGTGCTTTGTTCCGGAGCGCCACCTTGGACTTGTGTTCCTGGGAACACGGAGTCGCTGCCAACGCCAGTAGGAATCTGAGTATTTTGGAAAAGGTTCCCTGCTTGAGGAGCCACATTAATTCCGCCACTTTTCCGGAAAACTTTCAGTGTTTTAACCATATTGTCAAAATCGGCGAGGTATTGTTGGTACTTGGTTTTGTTAATTGAATAAGTGACCAGTACACCAATGTCTTGTTTTATAGTAGCTAGGTAGCGGGTATAGAAACCTGGAATTTCGGATTCCAGGTGAAGGGCATCTACCCAAGGTTGGGAGTTCAGGTTGATGGTCTTGGCATATTTTGGATCGGATTTGACGGGTTTGCCCTGTACGCTATTGAAACTCTTGGGTGCCTGGAGATAGGTCAAATACTGGTCTAAGCTATCTTGATCGCCCTTTAGTTTGGCGGCCAATACGATGATCGCGTCTTTCTTCTTGGCTTCGTTGGTATTTTGGCAGACCCACTCGGCACCTTCTAAGGTGCATTGCCATTGGGGAGGCAGTTCAAACTCAATGAATTGGTTGGCAAATTTTGCTGCCTGTGCCTGGCTTGAAAAGCAGAGAGCCGCTCCTAAAAGAGTTGTTGCCCAAACGCCAAATCCCTTACCAAACTGTTGAGTCATCCTATCTCCTTAAAGTTATTGAATGAGTCGTTTCGCAATAAATCCCTCTTCAATAGATACTTCCTTGTAAAACTCTATGATCTCCAAAGCGGCCTCTTCGACCTTCACGCTGGTGACTTGCGCTCGGGCAATGGCCTCGCCTACTTGACTACTTACTTTAATATTAAAAATATCAAAAATCTGACCCTTATCTATTCCATCTTGACTGCCTTTGTTAATCTTGACAAGGTTCAATCGATCGTTCGTCTTAACTATATTGGCATCCATTGAATAAGTCGTAAATGTTGGATGATCATTTCCAGTAGGGTCTTGTTCAGTCGGGGCCTGGGACCTCAATTGTTTTTCAATATGTCCTTCTTTAAGTTTTCCAAAAAGGTATTGTAGCCTGAGTGAAACGCTATAACCGGTCGGGACATTTTGCCCCCAAATATTTAGTTTTCCGATAAGATCAACTTGAGATTCTTCGGTGAACCTATAGCCTGATTTTATGCTTGCTTGAATAAGCGAAGGAGCCACCGCACCTGTAATATAACTTCCGCCACTCACCAAGTTGGAATGAGGAGTGCTGTAACTAAGACTATAGTCAGTCTGCAATGATAAGATACCGTTTGCTCCCGCTTCAGCGGTAAATCCAGAGAGTTGAGGAACGAGCTTTAAGAAAGCGGACCAAGGCAAGGCGGCGGAAAACCCCTCGGTGCGATGGATGTACCCGGCTCCAAACACCGTCTGAAGTTTATACTTTCTATTTTCGAAGAGGGGTACACCCATGAAGATGCCCCCTGCAAAGTCAATCGAGCCGTCACCCATATAGGGAGTCGCGTTGGCAAAGGAAGTTAAATTACTATAGCCCGGTATATCTACCTGACCTTGGAGATCGATAGAAAGTGAAGCATCAGGACCAATGCCAAGGATTCTGAAGACCAAGCCCGCAGTCTGATCCCCAAAGCCGAATCCGGTCCCGCCTTTGGAATCGCTGATGAGATTGACATATTGCCAACTGCTCCTACCGAAGACGCCTAGGCGGTCGTTTACCCTGAAATCTAAATTTAGATCAGTTTGGAGCTTGGCATAACTACTCAAACCGGAGGGGAAAATAATATTGCCGCCGCTATCAAAATTGGAAGATGTGAACAAATAATTAGAGTTTAAATTCATCCCGAAAGAAGACTGAGGAAAGCGATCTTCCCACGAGTGGACAATGAATTCGGCACGGGAGATTGGCGTTGGGAGCAAGGTCGCGACACTGATACTGAAGGTGATTCCATTCTTCAGTATCCTGAAATATCTAAGCATCTAAAAAGGTTGCCACACCTGGAGGCGGCGGTCTAGATTTTGTCAAATTCAAATAAGGCTATGTGCATCAATTTACTTGCATTTTTGTGACACATTGCGTAAACGCACATTCATGAATTTCCGTGTTGGGATCTTTTCGGCTTTGGTATTGAGTTTTCACTTAAATATTGCCACGTTTCTTACTGCCTCTTTGGCTGAAGCAGCGCCGGTTTCCCTCATGGAACGAGTGGATCTCGAGCTTAAGAATCCAATGTCGAGCTTGAGAGAAAGCACATTGGAGGAAATTAAAGGCCACCATCACGTTCTGGTTCCGGGAATGATGAACGAGGTGGCCAATTTTTTAGGACTTTATTATAATGAAGTGAAGGGGTTTTTGGATTCTATCGGAGCTGGATATACTTATTTAGGGCTTCCCACCAAAACTTCTACCCTCGTAAACACTGAATTTCTTAATCTTAAGCTCCGAGAGATATACGAAAGCCAGGAAATCAAAAGTCCAATTTTGCTCAGGGGTCACAGTAAAGGTGGAGTTGAGGTTCTCTTAACGGTTCTAAAATATCCGGATCTAATTTTAGATGGGATTGTGGATCGAGTTCTTCTTGAGCAGGCCGCAATCCGGGGTTCTATTTTAGCGTTACCCAGTACTTTCAGTTTTTTGAATCCCTTTTCCTATTTTTACATAGAAGAGGGGTTGAAATCTGTTCATACATTAGATGCCCAAAGAAATCTGGATGAAGCATTCGAGACTTTGGAAGTCGCCTTAAAAGATCGATTTAGAAAGCAAGCTGGGGATTTTCCTGCAACTTTTACCCCGGACAAAGTTTACCTAAATGAAGAGAAAGAGTACGTCGATCTCATGATGGCAATAATTTCATCTAAGATTCGTTATGTCCGTACGTATCAAGACCCCAATCAATTGAGCTTGGGAACCCGGATCGTGCTTTGGGCATGTAACCAAACCTTAGATAAGCAGAGCTTAAATGATGGTCTCGTGCACCTGGATCATCAAAAGGATGAACGAATTGGGGACGATCTAGGAATTTTGAAGTACGACCACGTTGATTTAAATATTAGTCGCCTCAGTAATACGACTGAAGCAGAGCGATTGGCGATTGTTCGCGCTGTTCTGGGGCAATTGTATGATGAATCTAACGGAGAATTATGATGAATACTAAGTTTACAGCGCACTGAGTCGTAAAAGTCCTTAACAAGACTTATTTGTCATTATTGCGCCAACTCAGCTTCAGGTGTAGGTTAGGAACCCTATGGACCTATATAAAGAATCTCTTGAGTATCATTCTAAAGGACGTAAAGGCAAAATTGAGGTGATTCCGACGAAGCCGGTTTCCACCCAACTGGATCTCTCCTTGGCTTATTCGCCGGGAGTGGCAGAGCCATGCCGAATGATTGCCGAAAATGAAGAGCTCATTTATGAGTACACGGCAAAGGGAAATCTTGTAGGTGTGGTTTCCAATGGAACAGCGGTCTTGGGCCTGGGTGATATTGGCCCCTCCGCAGCTAAACCTGTTATGGAAGGTAAAGGCGTTTTATTTAAAAAATTCGCTGATATTGATGTATTTGACATCGAGTTAAAAGCCAAGAATCCCGACGATGTAATTCGTGCCTGTGAAATGTTGGAGCCCACCTTTGGAGGTATAAACCTTGAGGATATAAAAGCTCCGGAATGCTTTTACATTGAAGAAGAGCTCAAAAAACGATTAAAAATCCCTGTATTTCACGATGATCAGCACGGCACCGCTGTTATTAGTGGTGCGGCTTTTCTAAATGCGCTTGAAGTTGTAGGCAAAGATATCACGAAGGTCCGGGTTGTTTTTTGCGGTGGTGGAGCGGCTGCGATAGCTTGCGCCAATCTCTATCTGAACCTAGGCGTACGGCGCGAAAATATGCTGATGGCAGATTCTAAAGGAGTTATTTACAAAGGTCGCAAAGAGGGCATGAATCCTTATAAAGAGCGATTTGCGGTAGAAACACACCTTAGAACTATTGGTGAGGCCCTTGTTGGAGCTGACGCTTTCGTCGGCGTATCTGTCAAAGATGGAATTACCGCCGCGATGGTCAGTACAATGGCTAAGGATCCGTTAGTTTTCGCAATGGCAAATCCTGATCCTGAAGTTTTGCCCGAAGAGGTATTGAAGGTTCGTCCTGACGCCTTAATGGCTACTGGGCGGTCCGATTATCCTAATCAGGTGAACAATGTTTTGGGCTTTCCTTTCATTTTTCGAGGCGCTCTAGACACCATGGCTACGGCCATAAATGAAGAAATGAAAATGGCTGCGGTCAAAGCTCTCGCTCAGTTGGCCAAGCAAGATGTCCCGGAAAGTGTCTCCAGGGCTTATGGTGGAATGCAGTTTCGCTTTGGCAAAGACTACTTGATTCCTAAACCCTTTGATCGCCGTGTGCTTCTATGGGTCGCTCCAGCAGTAGCTGAAGCTGCGATTCAATCAGGGGTAGCTCGCAAGAAATTAGACATTAACGAGTATCGTGAGAGTCTCGAAAGACTTCTCGGATCTACTTATACTGTCATGAGAGGGATCAAGAACCGGGTCAAAACGGGAGCTCATAGTGGGAAAGTTCGCGCATCTATTGTATTTCCCGAAGGTGAGAATGCCAAAATTCTTCGAGCCGCTATCACGATCCGTGAGGAAGGTGTCGCAGAGCCCATTCTCTTAGGTGATGAGCAAAAAATTCAAAAAATGTTGCAAGAGATGGGCGTCTCTGACGAGCTCAAGGGTGTGCGTATTATTCGCCCGTCTACGAGTGAACATCTGAACGAGTATGCCCAAAGATTTTTTGAAAACAGAAAACGTAAGGGCGCCACCTTCGCCATGGCCCAACAGTTCATGAAACAAGCGAACTACTTTGGAGCTATGATGGTGGAGATGGGACATGCGGATGGCCTCTTAAATGGCGTTTCGCAAAGTTATCCGGAAACTCTTCGCCCCGCAATTCAAGTCATTGGCGCAAAGCCGGGTTCTCGGCTTGCCGGAATCTATATGATGATTTTCAAAAGGCGGGTCCTTTGGTTTGCTGACACTACCGTGAATATTCTGCCTTCTGCCGAGGAATTGGCTGATATTGCCATTCAGACTGCAGCGGTTGCCAAAAGCTATATGGTTCAAGAACCGAAAGTAGCCATGTTGTGCTTTTCTAATTTTGGTTCGAATAATCATCCGCTTTCTCGAAAAGTCGTAGAAGCCACTGCAATTATTAAAAGGCGAGCTCCTAATTTAATAGTGGATGGCGAAATGCAGGCGGATACTGCTCTTAATCCTGAAATATCTCAGGAAAGCTTTCCCTTTAATCGAGTGCCCGGGGATGCCAATGTTTTGATTTTCCCTGATCTTCAGTCGGGAAATATAGCGTACAAGCTTATGGCTAGAATGGGTTCTGCCGAAGCTATTGGGCCAATCTTAGTTGGGATGAATAAGCCCGTCTTTGTCTTACAGCAAAATGCCGATGTTAACGAAATCGTAAACATGGCCGCAATTACGGCGATGGAAATCCATCTCCGAAAGGAAGGAAAAAATGTTCAAGCATAAGAAAATAATTCTGACAGAAAAGGCACCTCAGCCGATAGGGCCTTATAGCCAGGCCGTCCAAGCGGGGGGGTTTATGTTTTGTTCAGGACAAATCCCGCTTGATCCTAAGACAGGACATCTTTCAGCACAAGACGTAGAAGGCCAGACCAAACGTGTTATGGAGAACATAAAAGCGGTTCTAGAAGCAGGGGATTGCACTTTTGAATCGATCGTAAAAACTACGATCTTTTTAAAATCTATGACTGATTTTCCCAAGGTAAATGAAATTTACGGAGGATATTTTACTGCCACACCTCCGGCCCGATCTACGATTGAAGTAGCTCGTCTGCCTAAGGATGTCTTAGTTGAAATTGAAGTGATTGCTTTGGTTGGTGGAAAGTAAAAAAATAGAAGAGGTCAGAAGTCCGAAAGACATCTGATCTCTTCTGTTTTTCTTATAACTTTATTGGTAAAAACTAGTAAGATTAAGCAGTTTTAGTCGCTGTAGTTTCAGCTTTGTAGGTCCGTTTGGTTGGTTTTGTAATCACACCAGAACGGATACAACGAGTACAAACCTTAACTGTATGGGTTGCACCATTGATGAAAGCCTTCATCTTATGAATATTAGGCAACCAACGGGTGCGGGTCTTAATATTTGAATGGGAAACGAGGTTTCCACTTTTCGGTCCTTTGTCGCAATACTCACAAAAACGTGCCATAAATCAGTCCTTCCTTAACGAGGGCCTGACACTATTAGAATCCTTTCAATTTTGCAAGAAGTAAAAGGCGTGTTAGCAATACGGAGGGCCCCGAGGGGTCAGAAAATGTTTTTGCGCCGGGGATCCAAATCTTAACGGCCCAAAAGGCATTTTTTTGGGCTCTTTTCGCCTCTAGGAATGGGAACATCTTTTTTGAGGAGCAGGATGAAGCGACGGTCTAAAGCATCTTTTAAACACCCACACTCTTTTTTTGGGAAATTTTCTTCGCTCTTGGGAGGTCTTGCTACGGTTCGTAAGTATGCGACCGGTTTGGCCTTATTGGTGACTGGGTTTGCTCTTGGGACTTTAATGCTGGCATTTCTTCTGGCTGGAGATATTTACGACTACAAGGACACGGCCTTAAAGGACTCTTTGCCCCCTGTTGATGCGATTGTTTGTTTGGCTGGAGGACGTGGACGGATCTCTGCGGCTGGAGATCTTTGGTATCAATATTTAGATAGGGTTTTGGAAGTCACTTCGGATTCTCAGACCCCTATTCCTATCCTTTATTTCTCGGGGTTGGGTCATCAGGCCAATTGGAGCTTATTGACTCGCCAATTGAGTAAGAGGGTACTTCAGGTAGTCCAACCGGAGGATGTGGTGATTGAAAACGAGAGTGCTAATACGGACGAGAATGCCAAGTGGTTATTAAGGATTGCTCAGCAGCGGCATTGGAAACGAATTGTGCTTTTAACCTCGAGCTATCATATGAAAAGGGCTAATTTTATTTTTTCACATGTGCTTAAAGCGGGCGGAGTTTCTTTACAGATGGACACGCTTTCCGTTACTCAAGAACCTTTTAGTTCCAAGCAATGGCGGTCGGGTCTCTGGGGAATTCGGGTTACTCTTCAGGAATATTTAAAGTGGGTTTATTATAAGTCAATTTGGGCTTCGAACTAAAGGCTCTAATTTAAGCCAGAGCAAACCATGGCTTCTTTTCCTAGGGTTTTGCGAAAACAATTCCGTGGGATTTAACCAAAACCATTAGTTCTTGAAGTGCTTTGAGGCGATGGGAAATGGCATTTTTCTCAGAATCGGTCATTTCAGCAAGAGTTTTAGTGCTTCCATTGGGGATAAATACCGAGTCGTAACCAAAACCATTTGTCCCAC